>NZ_JACOOP010000004.1:0-113268 GCF_014287725.1 Clostridium sp. NSJ-49
TGTTAATAAAAAGGAAGATAAGATTTGTTCTCTAAGCAAGCTTAAACGAGCTAGTTAGCTCTTTAACAACCTAATATTTTACATTTTATTATCCTCATAGGGATAGTCTGCCCTTTTTTAGGTCACTTTATTACTAATAATCCTAATTTTCCTATTTTTTCATCTCTAATTAATATTCACTTTTTAAAAGATCAATTATGCTCATCTCTAAATACTATTAATTAAATAAATACCTTTCATTTAATAATAGGGATATCTCAATAACGATATCCCATTATAATATTTAAAAATAATTAATTATTTAATTAATCATCAAAATCTGGGCATTGAAGATAATTTCCAAATACTTCAAAACTAAAAGTTCCATTAAAACAATAAGGAACCCATACTACTACATCTTCGAATGGAATGGTAACGTCATCATAACAACCAGAATCAGCTTCATCTACATACTCATCTACATCAATAGATTTTCCTGCTATTCCAACTAATGATGTTGTACCACCATTTGGTGTAAAATATATTCTTACAAATATACCAAATCTAGAATCTACACAAACATTATTTAATGTTACATTAAAGTCAATTAATGATACTTGTGTATCAGGAGTAATTGTTCCTGCATCATATACAACACTTGTATCACAAGGGCAAGTATTACAGTTAATTGTAGCAGCTACTTCCTTAATAATTAAATCCATATTTTTATCCTCCGTCATAAAAAATATATTTTTCATATACTACAAACTATTAATCCATTTACATTTTTGTTACACATCGTAATAATATTTATTATATTTTTTACAATTATTTTTAATTATTAGTTACTTAGAAAAAGTTCAGTATGAAATTCTTCTTCTAGAAAAATCAAATTATCTTTTTTCCATTACAATATATTCCCCTTTGTAATCATCACTTTTAACAGAAATCTCTCGATTTATCCTATGAGCATAAACATCTAAACTTTCCTATATAAGAAAAGAAGCGTATTTATAGTTTTATCCATAAATACGCTAATATTTTAAATTCATTTGTAATTATGCTACTTTAAGATTTCCATATTAAATCTAAACTCTCAAAACATTTTTCTTACTTCTTTTATTACTTTCAACAAATATTATATAAACTAATATTATCAACGTAATTAATTCGGCTAAGGGTAATGATAAGAAAACTCCAGTAACTCCAATAAAAGGTGGTAAAATTAATGTAAATAAAAATTGAAATACAAATCCTCTTCCTATAGAAATTATATTTGCATATACATTTTTACCTATAGCTTGAAAATATCCACTCATTGTAAAAATTGTTCCTATTATAGGACTTCCAATACAATAAATTAATATCTTATCATAAGCAAAATCTAAGCTTTCACTACCTATTCCAAATATAGAAATCATCTCTCTACCATAAAATACTATACTAGTATAAACAAGAACTCCTCCAATAACGCAAATAACGATAGTTATGTATAATAATTTTTTCATTCGCTCTAATTTATTTGCACCATAATGATATCCTATTAAAGGTTGTAATCCTTGAGCAATTCCCATACATGTATTTACTAGAAAACAATTTATATATGTTGCAACAGTATAAATTGCTACATCGACTGTATTTCCATAAGCAAACATAGTCCTATTTTGTACTAAAAGTATAATTCCATAAGATAGTTGTACTGCAAAACTTACAAACCCTATCTTTAATATTTTCTTTAAATTTCTTAAATCTATTTTAAAATATTCTTTTTTTATTTTTATATTTGACTTTCCTTTTAAGAAATGTAATAAAGATATCACCATTGATATAAAAATACTTGCACTAGTTGCTAAAGCTGCACCTTTTACTCCATATCCAAGCTTCATAACAAATAGCCAATCTAATATTATATTAGCAATTGCACCTACCCCAATCATTATCATTGATAAATCAGGTCTTCCCCCAGTTCTTACAATAGGATTTAATGCTGTTGAAAATATATACGGTATAGAAATAATGAAAATTATTGTATAATAATCTCTTGCATAACCTATTGTATCTGCCGTAGCACCCAACATTTTTATTATAGGCTCTCTAAATATAAGCCCTAAAATCATTACTATACTTCCAATTATAATAATTGACTTAATAGCTGTACCTAAGCATTTTTCAGCTTTTTCTTTATGTCCTCTTCCCATATGAATAGCTATAATACTACTTGTCCCAATTCCTATCATTAAGCCAATACCTACAACTAAAGTTACAGCAGGCCAAGCAATATTTACTCCTGCAAGTCCAGCTTCTCCAACTCCTTGTCCTACAAAAATACCATCAACCATTGTATATATAGTATTTAATACAATTCCAACCATAGAAGCTACTACAAACTTTGACCATACCTTAAATATATTCATATTTAAAACTTCATTTATATCCATTTTTTCTCCTTTGCATGTATATAATATTAAAGCATTTACTTTAATTATTAACTTTTTTCCTTTAAATCCTCGCCTATTATATCACTATATTTATAAAATTTGTATACATATTTTTATCAATAAAAAAAGCTATATTTTCTTAGGAATATACTTATAAAATTTAAGCAAACTATAAATATATTATTTAAGGAGGTTTTGTAAAATGAAAAATATTAAACTCATTTCAGCTTTATTAGTAGCTATGCTTTTATTAACATTTGTAAGTTGTGGCAATAATACAGCTAAAAATAACTCTAATAGCAATTCACAAAATACTACTGAAAATACTTCTACTACTCCAACAACTAAAGAAGAGTATCAAAACTATTTAACAGAAAGATACAACTATTACTTTGGTGATTCTAATTTATATGATAATTATGATATATATGCAGAAGATTTTACTTTTAATGGAACAAATGAAGAATTCCTAACTGTCTATAATAATTCTTATGTTGAATTAAAAGCAAACTTAGAAAACTTTAAAGCTGATTTAAACAACTTTGTGAAAAAAGGAACTCCAGAAGTTGATAAGCTAAATGCAGAAGTTATTACAGATATAGATAAAGCTATCCTTTCTGTTGATGATTATACTTCAGGATTTGCAGAAAAAACTAAGGATTATGCAACTTTAGGCAAAGATGAAGTTGTTAAAGGTCTTAGAACTATAGGAAAATCTTCTCATGATGCTATGGATGATTTAAAGAACTTAATTGATGATGCAAAAGAAAAATTAGGAATAAGCTAATATTTTAATATAATATGTCTTAAATATATTTTCTCATATATATGCAAAAAAGACTGTTTCAAAATTAATCTATATAACTTTGAAACAGTCTTTATTTTTATTTTATAGTAACCCTTTTACCATTGGATTAATTTTAGATCTATCAAACTTACCAGCTATCATAGGCATTATTTCTTTCATAATTTTCCCCATATCCTTAGCTGTATAATTTCCATTAGCTATTATTTCTTTTAACATTTCAGTAACTTCTTCTTCAGATAATTGCTTTGGAAGGTATGGTGTTAATACTTCTAACGCAAAATTTCCTTCTTGAATTTTTTCTTCATTATTTGCTTGCTTCGCATACTCTAAAGCTTCTTTAGTTTGTTTTATACTCTTCTCAATTATTTTAATAACATTTTCATCTGAAATATCTTCCCTATTATTAACTTCATAAGCTTTAATTTCAGCACTAACCATTCTTAAAACATTTACTCTCGCCTTATCTCTTGCTTTCATTGCTGCTATTTCATCTTTTTTTAATTGTTCTTTTAACATACTATTTAATCTCCTATTCTATATATTAAATTGATATTTAAATACTACTCTTCCTTGTTTATTATTATATACCAATATAATGAAATAATAAACTTCTGATTATAATAATATTATTTTCTAATTATAATAATATAAAATCCGCAATTTTTACATTACGGATTTATATCTAAAGCTAATATTTTATTTGTTTTCCATATCAATTAACTGCTTTTGTATATATAATTTATGAGCAACTGCCATAACTGTAGATCTTACCATTTCACTTTCTCGTGTAGTTACTGATGCAGAACTAGGATAAGAAAAATCTCTAGTAAAAAAGATAGCCTCTATAGCCTTTTCTACTTCTGTACAGAAATAATCATAGGCAGTGTCTATAGGACAACTCTCTATTTGTAAATTTATAAGATTACATATATCTTGTAAACTAAATACCTGCTTTAATATACAAACTACAATTAAATATGCTAGATGCTTCTCATTATATTTTTTATCCTTTGGAGGTGATACCACCTTCTGCTTAACATAATTATTAAGCATAGTTGGTGTTAACACTTTTTCATTTGTACTAACATTTATTGATTTAGCCACATCTTCTAAATATGTAATTACCTGATCTTTATATAAAGGAACACGTGGTAACTCATTGAATCTTGGCAAATGAAATTTAGAACCTTCCATTAGTCCCTCCTAAACTTTTCTATTTTAATACTTCATGTTTTCTAATATATTGAATTGCTACACACCCTGGACCACCTTGTGTTGTGAATGCAGGTCCTAAAAGTTTAACTTCAATATCAGCATTTTCTATATTCCCTAGAATAATCTTTTTTGCTTCTTCTGCTAGCTCTTCTTTGCAAGCATGTGTTATGTAAATTTTGCAATCTGAATCAACTTTATCTTCTATCATTTCTTCACAAATTCTTTGTATTGCTCTTTTAAAAGTACGCTTAGTAGTAAATTTAACTAAAGATTTTTTATCTTCTGCAAGAGTCATTACAGGAACAAGTTTGATTAATCCACCAATCTTACCTACTAATGGTGATAATCTTCCACCTCTAACTAAATAATCAAAGTCATTAGGTATTAGAAATGATTTTGACTTATCTAGAGTTTCATTTATCTCTTCAACTATTTTCTTAGCTTCTATTCCATTTTGAGCTAAAGTCGTAGCTAAATCAACTAAATATCTTTGAGGCCCACATAAAGTTTGCGAATTTATTACATGAATACGTTCTGGATTTTCATCCATATTTCTTGCCATGCATGCTGAATTATATGTACCTGATAATCCATCAGCCATTGAAATATTAATTATCTCATCTTGCGGATATTTACTATATATTTCTAACACTTCTCCTATTGATGGTTGAGAAGATGATGGTATATGTCCTTCATTAATTATATCTATAAATTCTTCTGTCTGAATATCTTCATATTCTTTATATGTATTATTATTAATAGTTACTGAAAGTGGAGCAATTTCAATCCCTTTAGCTTGTCCATCTTTTTTTGAGTAAAGTGATGATGAGTCTGATACTATTCTAATCATAAATTCTTTCTCCATTCATTTTATATTGCATTCTAAGTAATTTTGTCTATCAATCTAATTTATCTAGTTTTAAAAACTATTTGTTTTAGATTACCACCCTAAAACCATTTTGTCAATAACCTTTACATTTTCTTCACGCTTTCTCCATATAAGTTTTAAAATAATTTTTCTTATTATTAATTTTTACTTTAATTACTATACAGAATGGAAATAATAAATATTAAATTTACTTTAGAGGTGATTATATTGAGAGTACGAAAAAACTTAAATTCTACAGTTGCTATAACTCAAAATTCTAATGAATCTTTAGCTATAAAAGAAGGCTTAAACCTTCTTAATATTTCTTCCATGATAAAAAATGATGATGTTGTTGTAATAACTCCTAATTTTGTTAATAAAGGCGGTGTTGGATATGGTGATGTAGTTGGTCCTGAAAGCTTAAGAGAACTAATAAAAATCGTTAAGTCTTGCAACCCTAAAAAAGTTGTAGTTGCAACAGCATCTGCTGAAAAAGATATTGAATCCGTAATGAACGATATAGGTTATACAGATGTTATAAAATCAGAAAATGTAGAATTCATCAACTTAAACTATGGACCTTTTATAAGTGTTCCATTAAATCATAGCGGTCCGACTTCAACATCATTAAATAAGCTATACGAAGAAATGACCTTTCTAATTTCCTTTACACAACTTAAAATTCATGAAGAAGCTACTATGTCTGCATCTATAAAAAATATAGCTATGGGATGGCCATCTTGTGAAGAACATGGGTATCCTAAGAAAAACTTAGGAATCCATAAAGATTTACATGGCTTTATAACTGCTATGCTTGAAAAGTTCACTATAGATTTATCGATAGTTAGTGCAAATCCTGCAATGATAGGAACTGGTCCTCATAATGGAATTGGAAATCATACTGGAATTGTTCTATGTGGTACTGACCCTGTTGCTACAGATACTATTGGTGCTAGGTTATTAGGTTTTAAGCCTCAAGCTATAAATTATTTATACTCATCTATAAATAAAGGTCTAGGGTGTGGCGAAGTTACTCTTGAAAGTAATTCCCCTATAAAAATCTTAGGAATGAATTTACTTGATGCAGAAAAACATTTTAATAAATGTGCTTATGGAAAAGAATTTTCTGTTGATAAATAAAATAATTAATACAAAAATAGCAATAGACGTAATGTATCTATTGCTATTTTATATTAATTATATTTTATAGTTCTTCACCATTTGTAGCTATTACATTTTTATACCAGTAGAAACTCTTCTTTCTTGATCTATTTAAAGTACCAGTTCCATCATTATTCTTATCAACATAGATGAATCCATATCTCTTCTTCATTTCACCAGTACCAGCTGATACAAGATCAATACATCCCCATGGAGTATATCCCCATAATTCAACACCATCAGCAATAGCTTCCTTCATTTGCTCGATATGAGCTTTTAAGTAATTAATTCTGTAATCATCATTTATTGATCCATCAGCTTCAACTGTATCAACAGCTCCTAATCCATTTTCAACAATCATCATTGGAATTTGGTATCTGTTATAAATTTGATTTAAAGTAGTTCTTAAACCTACAGGGTCAATTTGCCATCCCCAATCACTTGCTTCTAAGTAAGGATTCTTTAATCCCATTGAAAGATTTCCACCAGTAGTTTCAACATTTGGATCTTTACTTACACAGTTAGTCATATAGTAGCTAAATGTATAGAAATCAACACATCCATTTTTAAGAGTTTCTAAATCTCCTTCTTCCATCTTGATTTCAATGTTATTTTCTCTGAAGTAACGCTTAGCAAATCCTGAGTATGCCCCTCTAACTTGAACATCACCACATAAGAAGTTAGAGAACTCTTCGCTTTGTTGAGCTAATAATACATCTTCTGGATTACAAGTATATGGATATTGCTTACCGTAAGCTATCATACACCCAATTTTAAAGTCTGGGTTTATAGAATGTCCTAATTGAACTGCTTTAGCACTTGCAACAAATTGGTGATGTAAAGCTTGGAAACATTCTTGCTTATGTCCTGCCGCTTCTGGCCCAAACTTTAATTCTCTTATATCATCAAACATTACTCCAGCACCCATAAATGCAGCAGCTGCACCGTGAGTTAATATGTTAATTTCATTAAATGTTAACCAGTACTTAACTGTATCTTTATATCTGTTAAATATAGTTTCACAATATCTTAAATAACAATCTATAGTTCTTCTATCTTCCCATGCATTCCATTTCTTTGTTAAACCAAATGGTGTTTCATAGTGAGAAATAGTTACTAATGGTTCTATATTATATTTCTTTAATTCAGCAAAAACATCATCATAGAATTTTAAACCTTCTTCATTTGGTTCTAATTCATCACCGTTAGGGAATATTCTTGTCCAGTTCATAGACATTCTAAAAGTTTTGAATCCCATTTCTGCAAAAAGAGCTATATCTTCCTTATATCTATGATAAAAATCGATTGCCTCATGGCTTGGATAATAAGTTCCTTCTTCTAATTCAGGAGTAATTCTTCTTGCTACAGTGTGAGTTCCACCTGTCATAACATCAGATGTACTTAACCCCTTTCCACCTTCTCTATATCCACCTTCAAATTGGTTAGCTGCAGTAGCTCCACCCCATAAGAAATTTTCTGGGAATTTAATATTACTCATAAGTACCCTCCATTATTCTAATTTTATTCTTAAAATATTTCATTTTCTTCTTTGAGTAAATTATAAATCACCTTTTGAACATTAGTCAATTTATTTTGTTCATATAATGACCAATTTTCATTTTTTGAAAATTATCTTTCTTTATTTATTTCATTAATTTATAAAAAAATAAAGCCAGTTAAAACCGACTTTAAAAGTAATCTATATCTATCTTTTTAATTTTCTTCTATCAATAAGGTTTATATTATCAAAATTATATTTAATTAATCACAATATATAATATCAATTTTAGAATCTTCAAATTCAACCTCAGAATTTGTAATTACAGTAGCTTCTGAAAACTCTCCATAAGTATAAAATTTTCTCTTATTAAACTTTGATGTATCTGCAAGAACAAAACATTTCTCGGCAGAGCTAATCACAGCTCTTTTAACTTCTCCGTCACTAAGTAATTGTGTTGTAAATCCGCTTTTAGAATCTATTCCCATCGTTCCTAAAAATGCTATATCAAAATTCATCACATTTATCTTACTTACTATGTCCTCACCTATAATTAAGTTTAATTCCGGTTTTGCATATCCCCCTAATATATAAGTATTAATACCTTTTGCCATAAGCTTCTGAATATGTAGTATCCCATTAGTTACAACTGTTATATTCTTTGCATTTATATAATCTATCATATAATAACAAGTTGAGCCTGAATCTATAAATATTACATCATTATCTTTAATAAGCTTCGCTGCTACTTTAGCTATTTCTATCTTTTCTTCTTTTTTATATTTGAATATTTCTGATAAACTTACCCATTCAAGATTATCATCATTTTTTTCAATAATCTCTGCTCCCCCACGAGTTCTCTTTATATGACCTCTATCCTCCATTGCTATCAAGTCACGCCTTAATGTTGATCTAGAAATCTCAAACTTCTCCATCATTTCTTCAACAGTAGCAAATTTTTTAACCTTTAAATATTCTAATATTTCTATCCATCTATCTATAAGCACCACATCAATCACCTATATACCATTATTTTTAAAATTATTCATTATATGAACAAATATTAACACTTGTTAATTTTTATGTCAACAAATTTAACAAGTGTTAAACTACTCTACTGATTTATTTATTCTAATTTTCACTATTATCTTTATATGATAAAATTGTACTTAAGAATATTGTTAAACATATTACACTAGTTATAGATATAATTATACTTATAATTTTCGCTCCTATAGTCAATGGAGTTATATCTCCATATCCTATAGTTGTAAAAGTAATTACAGTATAATAAAATAAATCAAATGCATTTGGAGAATTACTAAAAGCACCTGGCTCTGCTCCATTTATAAAACATACTCCTAAGAATAAATTAAGAACTATTAACCCAACCATAAGTATTGCTGCAACTATAATCCTACTATAAGAAGTTTCTTCTTCATGCTTACTTTTTATATTATAAGGATTTCTTATAAGTTGTATAAGTACCTTCATATTTAACACATAAGATACTGTAATCCCTATTAATCCTAATACATATGTACTCTCAAATTCTTCTGGTGATAATAATAAGGCAGTAAAATAAGTACTTATAATAAAATAACTTAGAAGTAAATCTACTTTAACATTCTTATTTTCCACGCCATATATAAACTTATGGATTTTAATTGTAATAAGCAATATATATCCCATAGAATAATGTATTACTATTAATGATACTATAATAATCCCTATTTTTATTAGTAAATCCACTGTACTTGTCATGTAAGTATCCATATATCTAATTACACTTGTAGAAATAGATATTGCTATAAATATCTCTGCTGCTATTATTAATATTATCTGAACACTTCTTCTTAATTTAGACTTTTCCTTAAACAACTGAATATAGGTAGTATTTATTTCTTTCATTATTTTATTTAAAACTGTAAAAATTCTCTTATTATTTTTTGCATTTCTAACCCCAATCACTACTAAAAGTAAAAACGTCGAAATGACTATAAATAATTTCCCCATTATTTCACCTACTTTAAAAGTATCTTAAATCTATATTATTAAAAAATATTTTTTAAACTATACCGGCAATTCTATAATAAAGGAACTTCCTTCTCCAACTTTGCTTTCTACATAAATTGTACCTTTATGTAAAGTTACTATCTGCTTTGTTATTGTAAGTCCTAAACCACTTCCTCCTTTTACCTCTGCATCAGAATCAACAACTTGGTCAAATCTATTAAATATTAAATCTTTGAACTCATCTGGTATGCCTATTCCTGTATCCTTAACTACTATTCTAACCTTTTCATTCAAATCCTCAATTAATACTGTAATCTCTCCACCTTCTGGTGTAAATTTTGTAGCATTACTAATAAGATTTAGTATACATCTTTCAATATCTTCACCATCACATCTTATAATTTTCTCCTCAACTTCTGGATCTATTATAAGACTTATTCCTTTCTCCTCAATATACTCCTTCATACTTAGTGCAGCTTCTTCTACAAGATATACAATATCTACTTCTTCTTTTTCTATTTTATATTTACCATTCTCCATCTTAGAAATATCGATTAGATTATTAATCAACCTTAAAAGTCTATTATTATTTTTTCTCATAATAGACATATAATAATCTAATTTACTTCTTTCAATATTACCAGATTTATTTAAAGTACTTATAAGCTGTTCTGTGGTATGTAAAACATTTAATGGAGTTCTTAACTCATGAGATAAATTTATAAAATAGCTATTTTTATCTCTCTCTAATTTAATAATCTTATCAAAAAGAGTTTTATTTATTTCCATCTCATCACGTAACTCTTTAGTTCTTCTATCAACTAGAGTATCTAATCTATTTAATTTATTTTTATGTAATTTTATCATTATTATAATTACAATAAGGTAAAAGGCTAATGCTGGATAACTAATTAAAAATGGCATTTTTATTTTGAAACTTAATTCATTACTCTCACTAACAATACCATTACTATTCATAGCTTTTATTTTAAAATTATATTTTCCAGGAGATAGTTCACTAAACAGTACTGTTGTCTTATCCATAGGCATCCAATCATCATCATTAAGACTATAATAATATCTTATATTTTTACTATTTTTATATTCTGGTAAAAAAACTTGAATACCTATATTATTTTGATCATGTGAAAATACTTTTCCATTAATATCTCTAACCTTTATTCCATTTACACGAAATTCATCAAAAACTACATTTTCACTATAATTATTTGATTTTATATCAGCAGGATAAAATGAATTCATTCCATTTATTCCTCCAAAGAAGAATTCTCCTGACTTTGATTTAAAATATGCTCCTCCATTAAATTCATTGCTTTGAAGGCCATCAGTTATATTAAAATTCATGAATTTTTGATTTAAAATATCAAATCTAGATAATCCATTATTAGTTGATAACCATAGATTATCTTCATCATCAATTAATATTCCATAAATAGTATCATTAGGTAATCCATCTTTTGTAGTATAATTAGTAAAGCTATTTGTCTTTTTATCTAGAACACTTAATCCTTCACTTGTTCCTATCCATATATTCCCTTTACCATCTTCTACAATTGTCCTTACAACATTATCTATTAATGAATTCTTATTATTACTATCATACTTGTAGTTAGTAACCTCTTTAGTATATGGATCTATCTTAGTTAATCCTCCATTAACAAAGTTACCTATCCAATATATTCCTTCGCTATCTTGAAAAATATAACCACTATAGTAGTCATCTGTTTCAGCATTTTCTAATATATAAGTTACATTTTCAATTTTATTTGTATCAATATTCATTACAAATATTCCATCGATAGTTCCTATCCAAAGATATCCTTTATCATCAACCCAAAGATTTCTAATATTTATAGTTTCTAAACCTTCTTCTTTTTTTATTATTTTTATACTTTTATTATCTCTATCTATTATATTTAGCCCATTATTTGTTGCCAGGAAAATATAATTCTTATAACCTTTTATAGCATTTACTCTATTTCCACTTATAATTTCATTATCTTCAAAACTAAGAGTTTTTATCTTTTTCCTATCACCATCTAAAATATCAACTCCTTTTGTATGAGTACCTACCCATAAATAGCCATCATTATCTTCATAAATACTTTGAATCATGTTCTCACTAATAGTTGTGCTATCAAAAGGATCATTTTTATAATGAACAATGCTATTAGATGAATCAAACACACTCACTCCAGCATAAGTTCCAGCCCATAGCATTCCAGTCCTATCCTCTATAATTGTAAATACAGTGTCATTAACTAAACTTCTATTATCATAGACCTTATTGTTATATAATATAAACTTATTATAATCATATTTAACTAAACCATTGCTACTACAAATCCATAGATCACCATTACTATCCTTATAAAAATCTCTTATATGTTCTCCTGGATATTTATCTAATCCCCATGAATCTTTATAATAGTTAGTAATCTCTCCAGTTTTTCTGTTTATTCTTGATGCACCTTTTGTAAATGTACCTAACCATATAAATCCATTATCATCACAATACACTTTATAAATACGATTTTCTGCTATGGAGTTTTTCGTATCATCATGATAATATCTTGTTATTTCACCAGTTTCTTTTGATATCATATTTAACCCATTGTCAGTTGCTAGCCAAATATTACCTTCACTATCTTCATCAATCGAATAAATCATTTGACTAGATAAACTATCATCATTAAAAATTCTTTTAAAAGAATCTGTTTTTTCATCGTAAAAATTTAATCCATTAGCTGTAGATACTAATATTTTCCCATTTCTCAAAATCAGTATTTCCCATATATTATAATGAGATAATCCTCCATTTTCTTCTCCCTGTGAATAATTCGTAATAGTTTCTTCATCGGAGCTAATCTTACTGATTCCATTTGCTGTTCCAACCCATATATTACCTTCAAAATCTTCCTTTAAATCAACTATATAATTATTAATAATACTGCTAGGATTACCTTTTTCATGGTTATATACCTTAAAATCATAACCATTATACCTATTTAATCCATTATTAGTACCAAACCAAATATATCCTTTTTTATCTTGTAAAATAGTTTCAACAGTAGCCTGTGATAATCCATCCTCTATAGTTATATTACTAAAACTTATACCATCATAAGCATCACATTTAACTCCTCCAAAACCCAAAATAAAAATAAATATAAATATAAGAGTCTTAGTAGCTTTAATTGATATCTTTTTCGTCATTTTTCTACTCTTTTCTACATTTTTTAAATAATTATACTATATAAAATATTAAATGTCATTATTTTGGAAACTTACTCTTTAATTTCACTTTTATTTATTGTAATATATTACATAGCTTATTAATGTATTTTTGGAATTATTATAAAGTAATATTCCTAATAACAAGTGCAAAACTAATAATATTAATACCATAAGTTCATGTAGGTGAAAAAATGAATTATATAATATTTGACTTAGAATTTAATCAACAACATCCTGATAATAAAACTACTGAAAAATCCCCCCTTATGTTCGAGATAATTCAAATAGGAGCTTTAAAATTGGACAGTAACTTTAACACAATTTCGACCTTCAATTCTTTTATTAAACCAACTGTTCATAAACTTATTCATCCTTACGTAGAAGAATTAACTAATATAAATTATGAGCAAATAAATTCAGCTAAATTTTTTATAGATGTTTACAAAGACTTTATCAATTTTATCGGAACAGAAGATGCAACTTTAGTTTTATGGGGAGTTAATGATATTAAAGAATTAATAAGAAACGCTAATTATTACAAATTATCTTCTGATGCTATTCCCAAAAAATATATAGATATTCAGTGTTACTTATCTAAAGCATTAAAATATTCAAAAGGTAGAAAAATTGGTTTAAAGGTAGCTACAGAACAGCTTGAAATACCTATAGAATCTGAATTTCACAATGCGTTTAATGATGCTTACTACACAGCTGAAGTCTTTAAAAAAATTTACAACAAAAGAATGAAACCTCAATTATATATTTACACTGATAATAAGAGAGAAAAACATACAAAAACTAGTATTGATACTTCAGCTTTAATAAATCAATTTGAAAAAATGTATAATAGAAATATTACTGATGAAGAAAAGGATATGATTAAATTAGCATATATGATGGGTAAAACTAATCAGTTTAACAAATAAATTTTATAATTTTTTTAAAAAAACACTTCCTTTTCCCAATATCTTGTAATATAATAATTAGCATAAAAAGCAAAGGCGCTTTGAACTAAAATAGTTCAAAGTGCCTTTTTATTTTATAAATTTAATAGCTATCACAATGGAGTGAATTTTACTTTGCATAGTCAGTAAAATTCACTCTATTTTTATAACAATAAAAAAGGGGGAATTATTTATGTATTCATCACTTGACACAATTTGGACTTTATTTGGGGCTGTATTAGTATTTTTCATGCAAGCAGGTTTTGCTATGGTTGAGACAGGCTTTACTAGAGCAAAAAATGCAGGAAATATAATCATGAAAAACTTAATGGATTTTGCTATTGGAACTGTAGTTTTTTGGTTTATTGGATTTGGCCTTATGTTTGCTGGAGATGGCCCATTAATAGGTAGTTTGGATTTATTTATTAGAGGGGATTATAGTTCTTCACTACCTACTTTTACATTTGTAATATTCCAAACTGTATTCTGTGCAACTGCAGCTACAATAGTTTCTGGAGCAATGGCAGAAAGAACAAAATTCTCTGCTTACTGTATTTATAGTTTAATTATTAGTGCGCTTATATACCCTATTTCTGGCCACTGGATTTGGGGTGGTGGATTCTTATCACAAATGGGATTTCATGATTTTGCTGGTTCCACTGCTGTTCATATGGTAGGTGGTATAGCTGCATTAGTTGGTGCTAAAATTCTTGGACCTCGTATAGGTAAATATTCTAAAGATGGGAAAGCTCATGCAATACCTGGCCATAGCCTTACACTAGGAGCTTTAGGAGTATTTATATTATGGTTCTGTTGGTTTGGATTTAATGGTTGTTCGACTGTTTCAATGACTGGAGATGCAATGCTTTTATCAGCAAGTAACATATTTATGACTACAAATATTGCTGCTGCTTCATCTACAATAGTTGTTATGATAGTTACTTGGATTAAATATAAAAAACCAGATGTTTCTATGACATTAAACGGTTCACTAGCTGGTCTTGTTGCCATAACAGCTGGCTGTGACATGGTATCTCCTAGTGGTGCATTCTTTATTGGAGTTATAGCTGGATTAGTATTAACTTTTGCAGTGGAATTTATTGAGAAAAAACTTAAGATAGATGACCCTGTAGGAGCAATTTCTGTTCATGGTGTATGTGGTGCATTAGGAACAGTTTTAACTGGTTTATTTGCTTTAGATGGTGGATTATTCTACGGTGGTGGATTTAAATTCTTAGGAACTCAAATTCTTGGTGTACTTTGTGTTATTCTTTGGGTTTTAGTTACAATGACAATAGTATTTCTAGTAATAAAGAAAACTGTTGGACTTCGTGTATCAGCTGAAGAAGAAATCTTAGGTCTTGATAAATTTGAACATGGTTTAGAAAGTAGTTATGCTGATTTTATGTTTGTTCCTACTACTACTACAGGTCTTTCTGTTCCTACTACTACTCCTATGAGCACTGTAGACACTATTCCCGTTGTATATAATGGTCCTACTGATGGAAGTAAGATGACTAAAGTTGTTGTAATAACTAACAAAGATAGATTTGATGCTTTAAAGTTAGCATTAGATAATCTTGGAATTACAGGTATGACTGTTACTAATGTACTAGGATACGGTATGCAAAAAGGTTCTACTAACTACTATAGAGGTACTCCTGTAGAAGTTACTTTATTACCTAAGCTTAAAGTTGAAATTGTAATATGTAAAATCCCAGTTGAAACACTAATAAATACTATTAAGAAGGCTTTATATACTGGTAAGATTGGTGATGGAAAAATTTTTGTTTATCCAGTAGAAAATGTAGTTAAAATAAGGACTAACGAAGAAGGATACGATGCTCTTCAAGACGAAGAATAAAAATAAATTGTTCGCGAAGCTCACAGGTGAAAGGTCGACTTCGTCGAAGTTAAAAGGCTACTAGCGTAGCGGGGAAAAGTTAACTTATGTTAAAGCGAAAGGTACTAATGTAGACACTTTTCACTATTGCCATAAGCAATATTTTCACTGTCACGTCAGTGACATTTTCCCCTTTGACGAAGTCAAACTTTTCACCAAAGTGCTTCGCACTTTATTTACATACAAAACTCCATTAATATATCCTCTACAGAAACTCCATGATACTCTTTTTTTAATTTCTTAAATTTATCATTTATTTTCTGTTTAATACCTCCTCAGAATTCAATTGTAAATGGCAAATAGTCATTAATTTCATTTATATACTCTTTTGAGAAGTATTCTTTATTATCAATGATTGCAAATAAAACCATATAGTTGCAATTATTTTTTATTAATTCTTTAAGCTCATTAGGACTTTTACATACAAAACATTTAGCATTATCTACTACATAAATAGTTAAATTTATAAGTTTATTAACTATTTTATCTAAATGATATTTCCCTGCAAGCTGAGACATTATTGTCATATGCTTCTTTTCTTTATCAGCTTTTATATCCTGTAAATCATCACCTAACTGCAATAGAAATCCATAGCCCCAAGCAAACCTTTCTTCTTCCTCACTCATAGTTCCTCTAATAAGATTTCCATCAGCGATCACTGATGCTCCCCCTTTATCAATAGATATACCTAAAATATCTTTTTCATAAGGAATGCTCTCTTCCTCTTGCTGATTAAGACTTAATTTTTGCCCTTCCTGTATAAGTAAAAGACTATCATATACATCATTAAATTTTTCTCTCTTAAATTCTGATTCAATACAGGAAACAAGATTATAAACCTTATCCTCATGTTTATTTAATGGCATAACCTTCTCACCATTAAGTCTTTTAGTAAATCTCTTATTAAAAGAAATCTTTTCTTCTAATCCTATATCAATATTATCTAAATAGTTATCTGTATATGGATACAGCATACTATATCCAAAAACTCCATTATTAAATCTAATCGTTTCTCCAAAGGCTTGTTGTAACATATTCACTATCCATACATTTCTCATTGCTTGTCCTATATCTTCATAAGATAGAGTACTGTCAAAAGACTTAGATGCTTTTATGAAATCTTTTGTTGATTTGATGAAAGCACTTTTCATTTCTTTATCAATAACACCTAATTTAAATATACGTTCAGAAGAAATTATTTTTTCAATATAATCATTCCCCTTTATTCTCCAACTCTCTCTCTTCTTTTCATCTTTAGGAAAGCTTTCAATATACTTTATAATCTTATCTATAAGTACATCAAAATCTTTTTCACGTCTTTGCTTTTCTTCTAAAGTATATTTAGTCATAGTCAACTGTAAATCACAACTACTCTTCCACCATAAATCTCTATAATATAAACTTAACCTTTTATACTTTTCGTTCATTAATATCTACCCCAATACAAATTGCTAACAACTATATTATACATTATATACAATTTATTACATAATTTAAAACGCTAACTTAATAAATAGTTAACGTTCTAATATATTTTAAATATAATATAGATTTTTAATCTTTTGGTCGAGATAGTTCTATTTGTGCTTCCTTAACATGATTTAATCCATTAATAAAATCTTCTCCATTCTCTAAATCTATATAAAGTAAGCAAGATACTGTATCTCCCTTTTCACTAATCCTTGTAGTTATTCTATAGTGATCTTCTAATTTTTTTATATCCATCTTATAAATTAAATCTAAATGAACTACTTCTCCGTTAATATCAACATTATAATCATTCTCTTTAATTGTTAAATCTACATCTTTTTCTGTTCTTCCTTCAGATATATTTCCAAACTTCGTAAATGTATATGATGCTCCATTATAATCAAATCTATTACTCTTTTTTAAATTTTCTAAAATATATTCTCCATCTTCTTTTTCTTTAACTAATTCATTCTCTTCATAAAAATGATACTTTCCAAAGTAATCTAATTTATATGTTCTAAAAATATTACTATTATATTCTTTATCCATAATCTTATCCTCCTAATACCATACGTTAATTATAGTATTTGAGAAAGATAACTATGATATTACGTAATTATTTGTAAATAAGTTCAAAATTAAAAGCTTGGCATTTATAACCAAGCTTTTTTATCATTAATCATCAAGCATAGAGCCAAATTGATATAAAATTTCTACTATTCTAGTATAAAATATAATGCTACTGGATTATGATCAGATGATACAAAGTTAGCATCTAAATTTTCCGCCCTAAAACTTTTTATATTGTCTGATACAATAAATCCATCTATAACTACTGTGTAATTTCCACCTTCTACATAAGGCATATCAGTACTTCTACAAGTAGCAACTTCTTTATAATTATCTGCTATTACAAAAGTAAATCCCTCTTCTAAATCATTATCATCTAACTGATAAACCCATTCTGGAATATTTTGATTACTTTCAAACAACTCTTTTGTATCAGCTATATCATGATTGAAATCTCCGCCGACAATAACATAATTACCTTTTTCATACTCTGCTTCTAATACTTCATTAAGAACCTTTAACTGTTCTTTTCTTATTGCTCCACCCTCGTCATAAGCTGACATATGAGTATTTATTAATACTAATTCTTTTCCATTATCAACAGGAACTCTAGAAAGTAAAAAACATCTATCCAAATCTGTAAACTTAGTAATAAAATCAGTACTTACTGGATATTGCTTTCTTATAGATTCATTTATTCTATATTTACTCATAGTAGTTAATCCAGAATTAACTGAGCCATGTGGCTCTGTAAATGGGTACATTAAAAATGCAGAGTGAAAGTTATTTGCAAAGCTTAAAGAATACTCTGAACCTAATCTCTTTAACATCTCATATTGATTTACATTATAACTACGAGTAGCTTTAGTATCTACTTCTTGGAAAAGATAAAAATCAGCATCTAAATTATCAACAAAATCTATGGAATTATTAGTATTTTCAATTACAACTTCCTTACTCTCTGCTTTAGAATCACTTCCTACAACCTGTGTTCCATCTTTCATCTCTCCGCTATCCATGAAAAATGAAAATTGATGATTATAGGCTCCAAAGCCAATATTATATGTTATTACTGAATGTTCCTCTTTAGCTGTAAGAATTATATCCGATGGATTTTCATCCTCAACTACAACATTATCATCAATCCTATAATATTGAATACTCATATATGCAACATATAAACCAACGATTACAATTATAGCTAAAAATAAAATTCCTATTGCTTTTAAAAAATTTTTTAAATACTTTTGTTTCTTCATATTATTCCCCCATTATCTAAGTTAATAATTAATCTTTAAAAATATTTATCACTTTTTATTAATCACAATTTAAGTTTTAATAGCATCACTTTCCAAACACTTCCTTAGCTATCTTTACAGAATCATTGGCATCTTTAGCATAATAATCTGCCCCCATTTTTTTAGCATACTCTTCAGTTACTACAGCTCCTCCAACCATTATATAACCTTTATAGTCATTAATCTTTAATTGTTGAATAGTCTTCTCCATAGATTTTATAGTAGTCGTCATAAGTGCACTAAGGCCAACTAGCTTAACATCACTTTTCACTGCTTCTTCTACTACCTTTTCTATATTTACATCTTTACCTAAATCAATTATGTCATAGCCATAATTCTCTAATATAACTTTAACTATATTTTTACCTATATCATGAATGTCCCCTTGAACTGTAGCTAAAATAATTTTCCCTTTACCTACAGAACTTCCTTTATCACTTAACACAAGTCTTTCTTTTATAATATCAAAAGCTACCTTTACAGTTTCTGCAGCTTGAATTAATTGAGGTAAGAAAATCTCTCCATTTTCATATTTTTTTCCTACCTTATCTAATGCAGGAATTAAGTCCTCATTAACTATATCCAATTCTCTTTTATCATCTAAAAGCCTCAATGTAATCTCTTTTGTGGAATTTCTTAAACCTTTTAAAATGCAATTTTCTAATATGTTAATATCTAAAATTTCTTTTTTACCTTCTACTTTATTAGCTACTTCATTTTTCTTATTTCCATAAGCAGCTATATAATTTGCTCCATTTTTATCATAATTTTTCAATACCTTAAAAGCTCTAACTGCTCCCATCATATTCTCTTTATTAGGATTTATTATAGGCAAATCAAGTCCAGCTTCCATTGCCATCACTAAAAAAGTCTCATTTATAATTTCCCTCATTGGCATTCCAAATGATATGTTTGATACACCTAGAACAGTCTTAACTCCTAACTTTTCCTTAATAATTCTTAAAGCTTTTAATGTTTCTACTACTTCTTCTTGTTGTGCCGATACTGTAAGAGTTAATGCATCAATATATATATCTTCTCTATTTATTCCATATTCTAATGCTCTACTTACTATCTTTTCTGCTATTTTAAATCTATCAATAGCTTTATTAGGTATTCCATTGCTATCTAATGTCAATCCAACTACAGCAGCTCCATATTTCTTTACACTTGGTAAAATACTATCTAAAACTTCATCATCACCATTTACTGAATTAACTATGGGTTTACCATTATAGTATCTTAAGCCTTTTTCAATAACATTAGGGTCATTAGAATCTATTTGAAGTGGTACATCTAAAATAGACTGAATTTCTTTAATTATCTTAATTATCATTTCTTCTTCATTTATTTCAGGTAATCCAACATTAACATCTAATAAGTCAGCTCCTGCTTCAACTTGCTCTATAGCTTGTCTTAATATATAATCTATATCATTTTTCTTAAGAGCTTCTTTAAAGAGCTTCTTCCCTGTAGGATTAATTCTTTCTCCAACAACTTTTACTTCATTTACTTCCACTAACTTAGAAGGTGTTGTAAGTACAGCTTTTGTAACTTTTTCTCTTTCTAATATTTTCAAACTTTTAAGCTTAGATAACTCGCTAATAAATTGTGGTGTTGTTCCACAGCATCCACCAATAATTGATATACCATTATTTACAAACTCTTCTGCTCTTTCTCTAAACTCTGAAGCAGTAATATAATATACTGTTTCATTATCAATAATTTTAGGTAAACCTGCATTAGGCTGAACCATTACTGGGATATTAGTATTTGAAACTACTCTTTTTAATATAGGTAAAAGTTCCTTCGGACCTAAAGAACAATTTACCCCTAGCACATCTACCCCTAATCCTTCAAGTGTTATCGCCATACTTTCTGGAAGACACCCTGTAAAAGTTCTTCCATCTTCCTCAAAAGTCATAGTTGCAAATATAGGTAATGTACTTTCTTCTTTACATGCTAATATCGCTGCCTTCATCTCATAAAGATCAGTCATAGTTTCTATTAATACTAAATCCACTCCGGCTTTATCTCCAGCTCTTATTATTCTTTTGAATATATTTACTGCATGCTCAAAAGATAATGTTCCCATAGGTTCTATAAGTTCTCCTATAGGCCCTATATCTAAAGCTACTAATACCTCATTATTAGAAACTGCTTTCTTAGCTAAAGTTACTGCCTTGCTTACAACTTCTTCTACTGAATATGGTGTGTTTTTCAATTTAATCTCATTAGCCCCAAAAGTATTAGTAGTTACAATATCTGCTCCAGCTTTTATGTATTCCTTATGTATATCTATTACAGTATCCTCATTTGTAAAATTAATTACTTCTGGATTTTCTCCAAGCCTTAATCCTCTTTTTTGGAGCATAGTTCCCATAGCTCCATCAAATACAACTACTCTATCTTTAATTAATTCTCTAACGTCCACACCTTTTATCCCCTTTTCTATAGTTACATCTTTCAAAGTTACTACACTCTTTGCATCTATCTCTATTTTGCTTCTTATTAGTTATTCCTAAAATTGCTGTGACAGATTTCCTGGGAAATAATAACATATTGCTAGAAACCTTTACTCCAATCTTTCGCTCACAATCTAAAATACTTATAAAATCTTTTTGTATATCTAAAGATAAATCTCCATATCCAGGACTATACCTAAAGGTGAAATTTTCTTCACCTTTAAGCATCTCTCTTCCTATACTTTCCTGTAAATTATTACATACTTCTTCAACAGCCGCTGTTGCACAAGAATCTAATATTAAAGCTTTAGTTAAATTAATTTTACTATAAAACTTAATCTTTCTTTCTATATCACTACCAACAGTTGCTGCCATCAATATACACTTATCACTATTTTGTAATAAGTTAAATATATCTTTACCTTTTAATCTTAAATTTGTTCCTTCTAATAATATCTCACTATTATTTTTTGTAATCTTAAATTCTTTACAAACATATTTAACTTTAAGCAAACTCTTACTTTCTTTAATGGCTTCTTCAACTTCTTCCATAAGTTCATTAGTAATTTCTTGACCTCTATATCCTAGATATCTTAATACCTCATTTATATCTATCTTTAAATTATTCTCCATAAATATTAAGTGAAAAACCCTTTTCTAATGCTTCTTTAGCATATTCTTGTGCTCCAAAAAGCGATAAATCTCTATAATTGCCACATTGGACTTCATTTTTTGCTGGAATTTCTGTTGCTTCTAAAACCTTATTTAAAGAATATTCTACTGCTTCTTTTATTTCCCTACACTCCCTATCTCCCCAAATAGTTAGATAGAATCCTGTTCTACATCCCATTGGTGATAAATCTATAACACCTTCTAACTTCTCTCTTAATGTATGAGCTAATAGATGCTCTAATCCATGCATTGCAGCTGTTCCAAATGCTTCTTTATTAGGTTGAAGAAATCTAACATCAAACTTACTTACTTTATCACCTTTTTCTCCATTTAAAACACAACATTTCCTTATATAAGGTGCCTTTACTTTTCTATGATCTAATTCAAAACTTTCTACCTTTTCCATCTCAAACTCTCCTTTTTACTATACATTTTGAACTTCATTTATCGAACTTATTATTTTTCCTATATTCTTACTTATATTCTTTGCAACATATGGATTATTCATTGTATACAAATGAACTCCATCTACATTGCTTGAAGATAAGTCTATTATCTGATCTGTTGCATAAGCTATACCAGCTTGCGTTAAAGCTTCTGGATTATTCTCATACCTTTCCATTATCTTTTTAAACTTTAAAGGTATAGTTGCACCACAGAGTTCAGTTATTCTCCTCATCTGCTTTGCATTTATAACAGGCATTATTCCTGCTTGAATATTAGTTTTAATATTTCTTTTTTCTATCTCTTCTAAAAATTTATAATAAATATTATTATCTAAAAACAGTTGAGATATAAAGCTAGTTGCTCCACTTTCAATCTTTCTTTCTATATTATCAATCTCTAATTTAATATCTTTATTTGCAATATGTCCTTCCGGATAACATGCAGCTATTATATTAAAACTTTCTTTTTCTTTAATATAACTTATTAATTCATTAGCATAATTAAAATCTCCACAGCTTGTACCATTATCATCACCTCTTAGAGCTAATATATTTTCAACTTCCTCAAGCTTTAATCTTTCAGTTATATCGACTATTTGCTCTCTAGTTGAAGAAATACAAGTTAGATGTGCTAATGATTCTATTCCATAAATATTTTTTATAAGAGATGATATCTCTGTAGTCTTATTGTTTATAGTGCTTCCTCCTGCCCCATAGGTAACACTTATAAAGTCTGGTTCTAATTTCACTAGTTCATTTAACGCCTTATATATATTTTTTATTGGAGAAGTACTTTTAGGTGGAAATACCTCAAAAGAAAACACCAATTTTTTTTGGTCGAAAATTTCTCTAATATTCATTTATAGCCCCCATTCCTTTTAGAAATTCAAATACTTTTTATGTATTTATTTCAATAATTTTCTAATATTATAATAACATTTTTTATAACTATTTTATATAAAAACACATTTAAAATATAAAAAGTGTAGTTATACTAATGTATAACCACACTTTTCTCTTTAAATTAATATATTCCATTACTTTCTGGCATTACATATATTTTTTTATCACTAAGAATCGCTTGTTCAATCTCTTCAAATACCCTATCTGCAATTTCTTCACTATCATATGTCCCTAAATTTACTACCATCTCCTGAGTACTATTAGTAACTTTACCTACAATAGTATATTTGGACTTTTTCAGTATTCCCTTAGTAATTTCAATTATCTTAGGTTCTACTAATGTCTTTTCATCTTGTACCCTTATCCACATACCCTCTTCTCCTGTTATTTCTCTTATTTACTACAATACTCTGCAAGTATAGCTTGAACTTCATATATATTGCATCCACTGCTGAAAGTCTTTTCTATTGGCATACTCATTCCTGAAATGTAGATTTTCAGTTCTGCATCTAAATCAAAATGCCCTGCAGTTTCTACTGAAAAATTAGTAATAGCTCTATATGGTACTGAACGATATTCAGTCTTCTTTCCTGTCACTCCTTGCTTATCAACTATTATTAATCTCTTATTAGTAAATATAATCATATCTCTTATTAATTTATATGCTTTTTCAATTCGTTCACTTGGCCCTAATAACTTATCATAATCTTGAGCCAACTTATTTATATCAACTTCTGATGCATTTCCTATAATTCCATTAAATAAACCCATTTAATATCACTCCTATATTTTTTAATTGATTATAGTATATTATTATTTACATAATTCTATTATAGCTTGAGTAAATATTTTAGCACTTAATAATAATTCATCAACTACTGCAAATTCATCATTTCCATGCATATTATTATCAGTTCCTGGCATTGTACAACCGAATGCTACTCCATTTTTTAGACGGTGTACATAAGTACCTCCACCAATAGCTATACACTCACCCTTTTTACCGCTATACATTTCATAACATCTTAATAACGTTTGGATAAAATCAGAGTTTTCGTCCACATAATGCCCATCAGATACATTGCATGGTTCTAATTCAATTCCATTAATCTTTAGGTTTTTAGCAACGACATCTCTTAAATTTTCATCATTAGCACAAAGTGGAGCTCTACAATCAAACGTTCCTTTTAACCCTGTTGTACTATACTCAAAAATATTAAATGATAAAGTTAATTCTCCGGATACCTTATCGGACATCTTTACTCCAAGAGCTTCTCCGTAATAATCACCATGAGGTAGTAATTTGTTTATAGCACATATTCTTTCAAATCCCTCGCTCTTAGCAAATGGCATAGAAGCTAATAACTTAATAATAGCTGTTAATGCATTATTTCCACCAGTAGGATGAGCAGCATGTCCACCTACTCCTTTTGCGTTAATTACACAGTTATTATCTGATTCACTTACAACAAATTTTACTCCAGTTGACTCAGTAGCTTTTTTACAATATTTTTCTATCTCTTCTTTTTTAAATCCTTCAATTACTGCAGTTGCTTTATCTGGAATAACATTAATCTTTACTCCTGAATTTACTGAAAGAATTCTAGGAATTTCTTTGCTTTCACTATAACTTGCATTAAATAGGCCTTTTAATCCACCTTTTTCAACATTTATAACTGGGAAATCTGCATCTGGCGAAAATGTCATAGGAGCTTCCTTTTCTATTTTATAATAATGTTTAATATCTCCACTTCCACACTCTTCATCAGTTCCTAAAATTAGTCTAACATTCTTGCTTAATGGAATATTTAAATCCTTAACTGCTTTTAAAGCATATAAGGCTACTATTGCAGGCCCTTTATCATCTGCTGATCCTCTTCCATATAATTTACCATCTTTTATTACTGGTTCATATGGCTCAGTTACTGTCCACTCATCTCCAGCTGGAACTACATCTAAGTGAGCTAATATATCTAAAGCTTTTTCTTTATCATTAAAATCTACAGCTCCTACATAATTATCATAATTAGTAGTCTTAAATCCCATATTACTTGCAATTTTTAAAGATTCTTCTAAAGCCTTAACTACACCTTCACCAAAAGGCATATTCTCCTTCGGCTCTTGGCGATCACTTTTTATTCTTATAATTTTACATATATCCTCTAACATCTCATCTTTATGTAAGTTAAAATACTCTTCTATTTGTCTCTTATACATTTTTACACTCCTTTTATACTTATATAAATTATATTATTTAATAAATTATATCATAATTAAAGGCCTGTTAAACTTATTTAATTTAACAGACCTTTATATTTACTATTTAATATTATCTAAAAATTCTTTTACAACTTGTTTATATTTTTCTTTATCTTTTGAATATGCTTCCATATGTCCAGCACCTTGAACTAAATATAATCTATCCATTTCCCCATTTTTTTCGTTATACAAAGCTTCACCCATCCAAGTAGGAACAACCTTATCATTATCTCCATGTATAAACAACACCGGAATATCACTATTTACTATAGCATCTTCTGGAGAAATATTATTAAAATCAAATTTATATTTTCTTTTTACTTTAACTCTTATCAAATCATATAATGGCCAAAATGGAATTTTAACTTTCCGAAATTGAAATTTTATAGCTTCTCTAGCACTTGTAAAGCCACAATCCTCTATTACAAATTTAATATCATTTGGATGCGTAGCACCATATAACATAACTGTTGCAGCTCCCATAGATTGTCCATGAAGACCTATATAAGCATCTTCTCCAATTTTATCTTTAATCCACCTTACCCAACTTCCTATATCCTTTGATTCATTATATCCATATGAAGCCACTTTACCTTCACTTTCTCCATGACTTCTCATATCGATAAGTAAAACATTGTATCCTTCTTCAAAAAATATGTCTGTAAACTGATAATCGATGTAATGATTAGCAGTATACCCATGATTCATGATTCATTATTACTACTTTTTTTGAATCTTTATATACTCTATGAAAATAACCTTTAAGTTTTAAGCCATCATAACTTTTAATAATTACTTCTTCAACCGGAATGTTCTGATAATTCCTATAATCAGTTCCAAATCTAGACCATAACTCCTCTAACATTTGTCTTGATTCTTTTCTTTTAGACATCACTGTTTCTTTTAATCCAATATTAACTCCTAAAGAAAGTACAACTAAAATTAGTATTATAATAATACTTATCCAAATCATAAATTGCTTGCACCTCTTAAATTTATCTTAATATCTATAGTATGTCTTTATTTTTTCTCATACATACTAAACGAATTAAAATCTACCATCCTAACTTTTGGCCTTTTACTGTAAAATGACTATCATCATTTTTAAATTCTATATCAAATTCATTATTTTCATCTACATTTATTTTAGTTAAAGTAGCTTGACCCATAACTTCATTGTTCACTTCTTCATCCTTAAAATAATACATTAAGGCCTTTAAAGTTATTCCATGAGTTACTATTAATATAGACTTACCTCTATTTTTTTCTATTATTCTATCCATAGTTTCAGCAACTCTAGCTCTGACACTTTCTAAATTCTCACCATTAGGAGCACACAGTTTAACATCACCATGCATTATAAGGTCAATATTCCATTCTGGATTTTCAGCCATAACTTCATCTGTCTTTCTCCCCTCATAATCTCCAAAGCACATTTCCATTAATCCATCATCTGTTATTACTTCAATGCTCTTGTCACCTTTGATTATGTTTGCAGTATCTAATGCTCTTTCTATAGGACTTGAATATATATAATCAATATGGATATCTTTAATTCTATCTCTTAATTCTTTAGCTCTTTCTATACCCGCTTCAGTTAAAGGCGAATTTCCTCTTCCTTGCAATCTTCTTTCAAGATTCCATTCTGTTTGACCATGTCTAGTTAAATATACCGTAGTTTTCATTGGTTACTATCTCCTTTTCTAAACTTAACTATCTTAAACTAAATCTATTATAAAATCACACTATTTCTTAAATACTCTTTTTATCTTATTACTAAAATTCTTCAACCAGTTATATAACTTATATAGAATTGGATTTTCTTTCTGCTCATTTTCTTCTTTAATAAACTTAAATAAATCAATTACTGGTTCAAGCTTATTTATAGTATCATTATATCCTTCTACTATTCTTCTAGTCTTAGCCTCTGTATCTAAATTTAATGTTCCCGTAATTGTATTTTCCATAAGATTTTCAGGTGCTATTATAATAAGCTTTGAATTTGGATAAAGTGATCTATCTATAGTAGCTTCTTTTGATAGTAACACTACTATGATAACATCACAATTTTCACCATATACAGGTTGAATAGGAGTATTATCAACAATTCCTCCATCAATATATTTTTCTCCAAAAACTTCAGTACTATCATAAATAAGTGGTAATGATGCTGATGCTAAAATCATTTTCTTTCCTGTTTCATCATCATGATCATTTATCCTAAAATATTGAACAGTATAGTTAGGTAACTTTGTACACGCTGCATAACAAATCTTATTCTTTTCCTTTATTTTACTGAAATCAAGATATTTATTAATTATATCAACAGCACCATCATTAGTAATAGCACCATAATTCAATTTATCATTTAAAAACTTCTTAGCTAACTGAAGATTTTTACCACCTAGATAAAGACCTATTCCTCTTTTAATCAACTCATAATTACTAATAGGTACTAGCTTATCCATAGTCACTTCATCCCATAGTTTATCAGCCTTCTCCATATCATCCATAGCAAATAAAACTGCATTGAAAGCACCTATCGATGTTCCTGAAAAAACCGATATATGTTCACTAATACCTAATTCTTTTAAGGCTTTCCAAACTCCAAGTTCATATGCTCCCTTACCGCCTCCACCGGCTAATACTAATCCTATTTTCATACAATACCTTCCTAAATCAAAATTTATTAAAACAATTTAAATCACTATTTTTTTACATTATTATTATATATTATAAAATTTTATGCTGCTACATATATGTCTTTTCTTAATATAGTCCTAATAATTTTAAATAGAATAATTAAAAAACAAGAGTTACTGCCAACTCTTGCTTCTTAATCTTAATAACTTTTATTTAGACATCTCTTGAGATTTTTTATAACATTTATTCATAGCTGATATAACAGCGCTTCTAAAACCTTTAGCCTCTAACTCAGCTACTGCTTCTATAGTAGTTCCTCCCGGAGAACATACCATATCTTTTAATGCTCCTGGATGCATTCCTGTTTCTAATACCATTTTAGCTGAACCAAGTACAGTCTGAGCTGCAAATTTATAAGCTTTATCTCTTGGCATTCCTTGTAATACAGCTGCATCTGCCATAGCCTCAATAAACATATATACATACGCTGGTGAAGATCCACTTACAGATGTAACCGCATCTATTAAACTTTCACTTACTACTTCAACTTTACTAAAGCTATTAAGTAATTTTGAAACTTCATTTATATCATTATCTGTTATAAGCTTATTTGGGCAAACTGCAGTCATTCCTTCTCCAACTAAGGCCGGAGTATTTGGCATTGTTCTTATCACCTTTAATTCTCTACCAAAAGACTTCTCTGTACTTTCAATTGATTTACCTGCAGCAATAGTAACTATAATAACATCATCTTTTACCAAATCTTTTATCTCATTTATTACTATTGGATATAAATTAGGCTTAACTGCCAATATTAATATATCTGACTTTTTTGCAACTAACTTATTGTCAGTTGTAATTTCTATATTATAATTTCCTTTTGCTTTTTCCAAGCTTGGTTCATATAAATCTGACATAATTATATTTTCTGAAGCTACTAATCCGGCTTTAACTATACCACCAAGTATAGCCTGCCCCATATTTCCAGCTCCAATAAATCCTATTATTTTACTCATAAACTTTTCTCCTATCTTATATTTATTCTTTAAAATATACTTAATTATATATCTATATTTCTAATTGCTATAATTACTCTATACTATATTTTTATATTATATATCAATTTCTCTCTCCATAAAATACTTATATTGTGTATAATAGTATTAATAACCCAAGGAGGTATATTATGAAAAATAAATTTTTGAGAAAAATAGCACTTGCTACGCTTGCTTTAGTAACTCTCAATTTCTCTATACCTGCACTAGCTAGAAAATCTAATATACAAAAAGGTGAGATTCTATGTTTCGGTGCAGATTTAAATCACACTCAAGAAGAAGCACTTAGAGAATATTTCAATGCCCCTAGTGATATTGATGCAGTATATGTTGATAATACTGTTGCTTCAAGACAATTAGGTTATACAGATTTTACAGGTGGATGGTATTCTAGTGCTTATGTTAAAATAAACGAAAATGGGACAGGTATTAATGTAAAATCTAACAACTTAACATTAGTTACAAATGGTATGCTAACAAATGCATTAATAACTTCTGGAATAACAGATGCGGATATAATAGCTTCTGCACCATTTCCTGTAACAGGAGAATCAGCTTTAGCTGGAATTTTTGAAGGTGCTGAAAGAATAACAGGCATAGAACTTAAACCTGAAGGTAAGCAAGTAGCTCAAGAAGAAGTAGAAGTAACTTTAGATGTAGCAGATTCCATAGGAAGTGTAGAAGCTACAGCATTAATAAATGAAGTTAAAGCTAGAGTAATTGAAGAAGCTCCTAAGACTACTGATGAAATAAATAAAATGGTAACTGATGCTGCATCTAACTTAGATATAACAATTAATGAAGAAACAAAAGAAAAAATAGTTCTATTAATGAATAAAATAAATGATTTAGATATAGATTATGATTCTATTAAAGACTCTATCAAACAAAATAGCTCTAAGCTACTAGAAGATCTAAAATCATTAGGTAATGAAATAAAAGAGTCAGGAATATTAGAAAGACTTTGGAATTGGCTTAAAAACTTTATTAATAAATGGACAACTTCTCAATAGCAAATCCCAGTACTAACTGGGATTTTTTCTGTATTATAATATTTAAATAGGAAAAAAGCCTTCTTAGTAAAAACTAAAAAGGCTTATAACTTTGAAATATATTCATTAATTAATATACATTTTATCATGAATACTACTTGAACTTTCTTTTTCTTGCAGCTTCAGATTTTTTCTTTCTCTTAACACTTGGTTTTTCATAGTGTTCTCTTTTTTTAGCTTCAGCTAAAACTCCAGCATTAGCGCATTTTCTTTTAAATCTTCTTAAAGCTTGCTCTAATGATTCGTTATCTCTTATTCTAACTTCTGACACAATTTTTCCCTCCCTCCGTAGTAACATATATCGATTTCTACGGCTTTACCAAAACACTGTATATTATATATTACTTAAGGTGATTTTGTCAACACTATGTAACGCTCCAAGTAATGTAAATATTGTGTTTTATAATAAGCTTTTTCTAAATTGATCCATATCAAAGTTTATTCCAGGGCAAGTTTTCTTGCAATTTTCAACTTCTCTATGTCCAATAACTCTCTCTATAGATATATTATATTTTTTTATCAAAAAAGTACACAATTTTTTTAAAGAAATTAATTGTTCTTGCTTAGGAATTTCTATATCAAAATTTCCACTTAAACAAATACCAATTGATTTTATATTCATCCCCTTAGTATGGGCACCAACTTTCATTCCTCTACCTTCAAAAATTTTCCCATCAGCTTCAATGAAATAATTATATCCTATACATTCCCACCCTAACGAAATATGATAATTATTAGTATCATAAAAATTCCATCCTTCTTCTTCAGTGTGATGTATAATTATATATTGTGGATCCTTTAGTTCTTCTAAATTTTCTCCTATATTTAATAACCCTTTATTAATCTTCATATTTTCCCCTCTTTATATAAAAACTATTCATTATTACTGTAGAGTTCATTCTATAAAATGTATATATTCCCCACTAACATCTCTATTAATTTTAGAATTTTTTCTTATAATTTGAATTCACATAATCTATATTATTAAAAATATATGCTTTAATACCTTTCAATATTTATTTTGTATATTTTTTAACACTCCCTCTGTACAAAATATTTCCTGTGTGATATTATATTTTTGGACATTTTTTAACAATTATGTCACATTATTAAATATTAATATTTAGGGGGAACTTATGAAAAAACTAAAAGTTATGTCATTAGCTTTAGCAACATTAGTAAGTGCTACTTTATTTGCTGGTTGTGCTTCTAATTCTGCTAAAGATAATGCTACTCAAGATGGAAATCAAACTACTGCAGTAGAAAACAAATCAGCGGATATTGTTATTATCGGTGCTGGTGGTGCTGGTATGTCGGCTGCAATGCAAGCAGTTCAAAGTGGCGCTACTAACGTAGTAATCTTAGAAAAGATGCCTCAAACTGGTGGTAACACTATAAGAACTACTGGTGGTATGAATGCTGCTGGTACAGAATTACAAGCAGCTGAAGGTATTGAAGATTCAGTTGAATTAATGATTGAAGATACCATGAAAGGTGGAAAAAACCTTAATGACCCCGAATTAGTTAAAGTATTAGCTGAAAATTCTGCTGATGCTGTTAAATGGGTTAATGAAAATGGTGGAGATCTTTCAGAAGTTGGTATGTTTGGTGGTGCAAGTGTAAAGCGTATCCATAAACCAACTGGCGGTGCTGCTGTAGGCCCAATGCTTGTAAAAATGTTTAATGAAAATTTGGACAAGTTAAATATTCCTGTATTACTTGAAACAAAAGCTGAGCAAATCATCGTTGAAGATGGTAAAGTAGCTGGTGTTAAAGCAAGTAATAAAGATGGTGAATTTACAATAGATTGTAAAGCTGTAGTTTTAGCTACTGGTGGTTTTGGTGGAAACGCTGAAATGGTAGTTGAATACAATCCTAACTTAGCTGGATTTGGTACTACTAATCACGCTGGAGCAACTGGTGACGGTATTGCTATGGCTAAAGAATTAGGTGCTCAATTAGTTGATATTGAACAAATTCAAACTCACCCAACAGTTCATCCAGAAACTCAAACTATGTACACTGAAGCTGTCAGAGGTAACGGTGCTATCTTAGTTAATAAAGAAGGTAAAAGATTCGTAAATGAATTACTTACTCGTGATGTTGTTTCTGAAGCTATATTAGCTCAAACTGATAAAGAATCTTATATAGTGTTTGACCAAAATGTTAGAGATGGATTAAGCGCTATCGAAAAGTATATTTCAGCTGGAATTATATACGAAGCTGATACTATTGAAGGATTAGCTGAACAAATCGGTGTTGATGCTACAGCATTAAAAGAAACTATGGATACTTATGCCGAATATCAAGCTGCTGGTAATGATGCTGAATTTGGAAGAGAATCAATGGAAGAACCATTAACAACTGCTAAATATTATGCTGGATTATGTGCTCCTGCTGTACATCATACTATGGGTGGAGTTAAAATAAATACTAACACTGAAGTATTAAAAGAAGACGGAACTGCAATTCCAGGATTATTCGCTGCTGGTGAAGTTACTGGTGGAGTTCATGGTGCAAATAGACTTGGTGGTAACGCTGTTACTGATATAGTTGTATTCGGACGTATAGCTGGTGAAAATTCTGCTAAATACGTTGTTGATAATGGTGGAAATACAGAAGCTACTATTAAAGTAGAAAAAGAAGTTGAAACTGCTAAACCAGAAGTTGATGGTGGATACAAAGATGGTGTTTACACTGGTACTGGAAAAGGTAATGGTGGCGATGTAACTGTTGAAGTTACTGTTGAAGGTGGCAACATAGTTAAAATAGAACTTAAAGACCATAAAGAAACACCTGGTATCTTCGAAGGTGCAGAAACTGGAGTTTCAAATGAAATTATAAAGACTCAAAGCACTGATGTTGAATCTGTTTCAGGTGCTACACTTACAAGTGAAGCTATAAAAACAGCTGTTGCAGAAGCAATAAAAGATGCTAAATAGCAATTCTTTCAATTAATTATATTTACCAAAGGTATAAGATTTGTGTTTTCACTATCTTATACCTTTTTTATAATATCAAATTATTAATTACAATATATCATTAACGATTTCTCATTATATCGCTATCCTTTTACAGCTCCAGCAGCAATACCTTCTATTATATATTTTTGACAAGTCAAATAAAATATTACTATCGGTACTATAGCAAGAACTAGAAGTGCCATCATAGCTCCCATATCAATGGCTCCATATCCACCTCTTAAATATTGAACCGCTGTAGGAATAGTCTTATACTCACTGCCTAATACTAGATAAGGTAACAGATAATCATTCCATATCCACATAACATTCAAAATTGTTATTGTTATAGTTATTGGTTTTAACAATGGTACTACTATAAAAAAGAAAGTTTGTATTGGATTACATCCGTCAATCATTGCCGCTTCTTCAATTTCAACAGGTATAGATTTTACAAAACCACAATACATAAATACCGAAAGTCCAGCTCCAAATCCTAAATATAAAACTATAATTCCAACTGGATTATCTAGATGTAACATATTAGCTATCTTTGTCATTGTAAACATAACCATCTGAAATGGCACTATCATTGAAAATACTATTAAATAATATAAAAATCCTGTGAACTTGGTTTTTACTCTTGTTATATACCATGCAGTCATTGAAGTAAAAAATATTATTACAGCTGTTGAAGCTATAGTAATAAATAAAGAATAACCAAATGATGTTAAAAAGTTAGTTTTAGTAATTCCACCAATATAATTATTCAATCCAACAAAGGTTACAGAAGTAGGTAACTTAAATGGTTCACTACTTATATATAACTTTCCTTTAAATGAATTCATTAATACCATAAAAATTGGTGCAAGAAATAGTATAGTTAAAGCTATTAAAATAACATATAGTAATATTGTTCCTATTTTAACTTTGCTTTTCGCCATATATCTCATCAATTTTCAACCTCCTTCTTTCTAGTAATCTTAAGTTGTATTAACATAATAACTGCAACCAAAATAAAGAATACTACTGCTTTAGCTTGGCCAACGCCTTCATAGCCTACTCTTCCATAGAAGGTTTTAAATATATCTAGCGCAAGCATTGCTGTTTTATTTCCTGGAGCTCCATCTGTTAATGCTAAGTTTTGATCAAATAATTTAAATGAATTAGATACAGTCAAAAATAAACAAATTGTAACAGAAGGCATTACCATTGGAATTGTTATGCTTTTTAATGTTTGCCACTTCGATGCTCCATCTATCCTTGCAGATTCTATAAGTTCTCCAGGTATACTTTGTATTCCTGCTATATAAATAATCATCATATAGCCTATTTGCTGCCAATTCATAAGTAATACTAATCCCCAAAATCCATACTTAGGATCATATGTTAAAGTAATTCCAAAATAGTACAAAATTGAATTTAGAATAATTTGCCATATATATCCTAAAACAATTCCACCAATTAGATTTGGCATAAAAAATACGGTTCTGAATATGTTAGTTCCTTTTAATTTTCTAGTAAGCATATAAGCAAAAGTAAAAGCTAATACATTAATAGTAATAACTGATACCACAGCAAATTTAGCAGTAAAAATAAATGACCTTAAAAAATCTTTATTAGAAAATGCTTTAATATAATTACTTAATCCTACAAACTTTGCATTAGTTACTGTAGTAAACTCTGTAAAAGATAAATATATCCCCATTATAAATGGAATTAAAAAAGCTATAATAAAAGCCACTAAAGTTGGTAATACAAAAAACCAGAAATATTTTTTTATATTCTTTTGCATCTTATTCCTCCTTTTTATATTGCTTCAAAAAAAGGCAGCAACCAAAATCACTGCCTCTTCCTTCTAATATATTTTTATTGTTTTTCTGCTGCCCATGTATCTTTTACAGTTGTAACAACATCTGACCACTCTTTACTTCCTTGAACATATTCAAGTAATGATGCTGCAAATGTGTCTTTAAAATTTTGGTTTGGGAATGATTGGAATATCCAAGGAACACTGCTTATATTAGAGTCTTCCATCCATCTTAAAACTTCCTTTGATAATGGATCTGATGGTTTTTCACTTTCTTCAAAAGAATCAAATGGAGCTATAAATCCCAAATCATTTGAAACGTATTTCTTGCCTGTATCACTTGTAAATAACCAATTAATAAACTCTGCTGAAGCTTTTTGTTTCTCTTCTGAAACCTGGCTATTTATTGCAAAATAATTTTCAGTACCTACACATATACCTTGATTTTCTTCACCTGATACTCCTGTGTATATAGGTAAGAATTTAATATCTTCTTCCTTAACTGTATTGCCATCTACACCATTGATTTGACTCCAAGCCCAATTTCCATTTTGAACCATTGCGCATTGACCTAAAGCAAATTCTGCCATAGAATCATCAACAGTTTTTGCTGATAACAATCCTTTTTCAGTTGTAGAATCTGTTGTGTATAAGTCATAAATGTTCTTATAATTATCTGCATATTTGAACTCTACAGTATTTGCTTCTAATCCTGTTTCTAATACTGTACCTGTAGTTGTATTATCTTTAAATTCATAGTATAAAGGGAGATTTGCTAAATGTGTTTCCCATCTCCACGCATTACCTGAAGACATAGAGGTTGATGCAAAAACACCTTTTATTCCTAATTCATCTTTCTTAGATTGCATATCATCTGCAACTTCTTTTAACTTGTTAAAATTATTAATTTCATCCATAGATTTAACCTTAGCACCATCTAATGCAAAGTATTTTTGCATGATAGCATCATTATATATTATTCCATATCCTTCAACTGCATATGGTATCCCATATACCCCCTCTTCACTAGTTATAGCCATAGTCTTATCTAAAAGATGACTATAAAGTTCTGTGTCTTTTAAATCAGCACAATAGTCCTTCCATGACTGATATCCAACAGGTCCATTTAACTGGAATATTGTTGGTGCATCTGATTTTGCCATTTCTGATTTTAATGTTTGTTCATAAGTACCACTTGCTGCAGTTTGAACTTTAACTTTAACACCTGTTTCAGACTCATAATCCGCAACTATTTTGTCATATACTTCAGCAATTTCTGGTTTAAAATTTAAAAAGTAGATTTCTGTAGCCGACTTATCTGTATTTTCGCTATCTTCTGTCTTTGTAGTACTATCTCCTTCTGTCTTTTCAGTGGTACTACTTCCACATCCTACAAATGCACTTGCAATAACTGCTGTAGCTATAGTCATTGCTAATAACTTTTTGATTTTCATAACTTTTCCCTCACTTCTTAATACTTTTATAATAAAAATCGCATTCTTATTAGAATACTTTTTTATAAACTTAGAAAATGTTGTCAAATTAGATAGTACTACATCCTCTACTTGATATATATCGGTATCGGTTCTAAAATAATATTAATAATTTCACTTTAAATTTTTCTTAATATATATATATTGAATATTTATAGAAATATTCAATTAACTTTATTAATAAAAAAAGACTATGAGATTATGTAAAACCTCACAGTCTTTAATATATAAATATAATTCAAGGGAAAACTTATTTATACTTTTCATTTATAAACATCTTCAATCTTTCCATCTGAAAGCTTAATACTTACTTTCTACCCCTTAATTGTTTATTTATTAACAACTTCATCTTTATTATACATTTCTTCTTTTATGAATAATAGGTAAATATTGCTTGAAAACTTGTGAAAATTGCTTTATACTACTTCTTGTAAATGTTTAAATTTTTTATTAATTAATTATTTAATTAACAATATTAAGAAAGGGTTATTACTATGGATTCTTCTTTTACCCTCAAAGAAATAAGTATTTTAAAAAATTCACCATTAAAATACAAATCTACTCTTGGCCATAGTCTTATATATTTCAGAAAAGGATCCTGTATCGTAAATATATATACTGAATCATTTATTGCAAGTCATCATAGCTACATATTATTAAGAGATGAAGAACAATTACTTTTAACTAATGATCATACTACTGAATGCACTATATACATTTTATCTTTTTCCTATAATCACTTTGATAATTCAAGCAAAGATTTGCTACTTGAATGTTTTGATAAGAAGTCATTAGACAAATGTCGTTACATAATTTCTCAATCTGAAAATTCCATGAGGGTTAGAACTTTATTAATCCTTCTTAACATTGAACTCAAGGAGGAAAAATATGCTTCAGATCTCTTTAAGTCAAATACTTTATCAATGATCTTAGTAATTCTAAATAGAATTATTTTAGAAAATATAGAACCTGAAAAGAAATGCTGCAAAAAAGGCCTTAGATTGGATGATATATTTTCATATATTAATTCACATTTAAAAGAAGAAATTTCTTTAGACAAATTAGCTAAAGATTTATTTTTTAGTAAATATCATATTCTTCATGAATTTAAGAAAAAAACAGGTATATCTTTATATAGATATATAATTAAAAGAAAACTGGAATATAGTAAAACGCTTATAGAAAGCGGTATGCCAATTAGAGAAGTATATCATCACTGTGGGTTTGGTGATTATTCAAATTACTTTCGTAGTTTTAAAAAGGAATATGAATGTACTCCTAAACAATACTATAATCAAGTAAGAAGCAAAAGCATTTTAGCTGATTTAAAGTTTGAAATAACTCCTAGTAATATTGCTGATTAAACTTTCAGCAATATTACTTTATGTAGTTATTTATTAGCAACTTTAAGAAATAATTATAACCTATCAAAATAAGTTAAAAACTTTAAATATTTCATATCAAATCTAAATATTTTCCATAGCCTTCTTTTTCCATATCGCATTTAGGAATAAATTTTAAAGAAGCTGAATTTATACAATATCTAAGACCTCCAAACTCTGTAGGCCCATCATTAAAAACATGACCTAAATGTGAATCAGCATTAGTACTTCTTACTTCTGTTCTTATCATGCCATGACTTAAATCTTCTATCTCTTTAATATATCCTCCATTTATAGGCTTTGAAAAAGCAGGCCAACCACATCCTGAATTAAATTTATCTTTTGAAGAAAATAGAGGTTTTCCATCAACTACATCAACATATATCCCCTCTTCATAGTTATCATTATATTCATTATTGTATGGTGCTTCTGTAGCATTTAATTGAGTTACTCTATACTGAATATCTGTTAACTTATCTTTTAAAGCTAATTTCTCTTCCTCACTTTTTTTCCAAGCACTTTCCACAAACTCTTTTCTACCAGATCCCTTATAATAAACATTATATTTAAATGGATTCTTTTTATAATAATCTTGATGATAGTCTTCCGCTGGATAAAATTTTTCAGATTTTAATATTTTAGTTACTACTGGATTATTAAATCTTTTGCTATTATCTATTTCTTTTATATAGTCTTCTGCAATTCTCTTTTGATTCTCATCTTGATAAAATATAGCAGTTTTGTAACTATCTCCTCTATCGTAAAACTGTCCTCCATCATCTGTGGGATCTATACTTTTAAAGAATGCTTCAAGTAATTCTTTATAGCTTACTTTTTCTTCATCATATGTTATTTCTACGGCTTCATAATGTCCAGTTTTCATATTACATACTTGTTCGTATGTTGGATTTTCTATATTTCCACCAGTATAACCAACAATAACGCTAGATACTCCGTCATATTTATCAAACGGTTTTACCATACACCAAAAGCATCCACCAGCAAATACTGCTTTTTTTATATTGCTCATCTTATCACCTCAAATTTTATACCTCTATACAAGAATCATATCTTGCTAGTATAACTTCTCCATTAAAAAATTGTTTTGCTTCATCTGTCATCTTTTCAATATCCCCATAGTGTGGTAAATGAGTTAAAATAAGCGTATCTACTCCACTCTTCTCTGCTACTATAGCAGCTTCTCCACCAGTCATATGTCCTGATACTTTTCCCCTTTCATACTCATAACAAGAAGATTCTGCTATTAATAAACTTGCCCCTTCACAAAATATAGGTAGTTCATCATAATATCCTGTATCTCCTGTATAAACTAAACATTCTCCGTCTTCATTAGTTACTTTTATACTATAAGCTTCTATTCCATGCTTATTTAATATTGTTTCAAAAGTTAAGCTCCCTATAGTAAAGTTTTCTTTTCCTTTAAAACTTTTACCTACACAAAAATTCTTATAAGTTAACATCTGCTCTTTGCCTGGTCCATATATTATAAGAGAGTTTTCTCTCTTTTTCTCAAATGTATCTAGCATTGTAGCAAATTGCATACACTCTAAATCTGCATAATGATCAGCATGATAATGACTTATTACTATTCCATCTAGTTCTCTTAATTCAATATGATTTTGAAGTCTAGATATTGCTCCACTTCCACAGTCTAAAAGCACCTTAGTATCCTTATCTTCTACTAAATATGCTGAAGTAGCTCCATTAACTCTTGGATAAGCTCCATCACACCCTATTATTGTAACTTTCATAATTTATCCTCCTTAAACTCATCTTTAAATTTATTATTTTACTGTACATCATATTAAATACTATTTAAATAGTATATTAATAAAAATACTATTGATAATGAATTTATTTTTATCTTTTGTTCTATTAATATCTAAATTTTTCTTCAATTTTTTTCTACTCTTTGATTTATGAAATATACAACTTTCTCTAAAGTTCTTAAAGCTTCATTGGTCCATAACATAAATTGATATTGATGCACTAACCTTTTATCTTTAAAGAAAACTGATGTACACTGAACGCCTTTATCTTTTAATATCTTTACCATCTCCTTAGATTGAGATTCTAACTTATCCATATCTCCTGCTGTTATAAATGTTGGTGGATAATCTTCTGTAATATGATGTATCGTTGATATCTCATCTAACCTCTTATAAGTTTCAAAATTCTTTTCTCCTGTATAAGCCCAAAGATATTCTTTTATACCTGGAAATCCTGTTTCTGAAACATTTCTCATATTATATAACCCACAAAATAATATTACTCCCTTTAGCTCTTTCTTATCTAACACAGGCTTTATTCCCATAATATTTGCTAATTCTTTATTAGTCTGTATTGCAGCTATTTGGCTCGCTATCTGTGCTCCTGCTGAACCTCCAGCAATAAATATATTATTATCATCAATATTAAATCTTTCTTTATTATCTTTTAAGTAAGTTATAGCTTTGCTTACTTGAATTATAGGTGTTGGATATACATGTTCTGGTGCAAAAGCATAATCTACATTGGCAACAATATATCCATAGCTAGATAGAGTTCTTGCATATGCAGCTGTTGCCTCCTTACTTCCACCTATAAAACCACCTCCATGAAGCAATATTATTAACGGCTTCTTTTTATTTGAATTGTCTAAAGGCATATTTATATCCATTATTCCATTTTCTATATTTGAACCATAATCAATATCCTTTTTGACAGTAGTCAGTTTTTTTATATCATCATAATTTTTAGGTCCTGGGTATATGCCGTTAAAAAGCAATCTAATAAACTTAGATGCTGGCTTCACTGTAATTTTATTTACAGCTGCAATTGTAGTTATTGTTCCAACTACCGCTAATGCTGGTATTAATAGTGATTTCCTATTTTCTAATTTCTCTTTCAAAATTATCACCTCAATAAAAATAAACTATTTATCTCATTTAAATTGCTTTCTAATCTATTAATTTTACTATTTAATATACTTATATAGAATTTATTTTTTAATTGTTATAGTTCAATTAACACTTTCTAAACAGCAAAGAAACCATTGCATATATAGCAATGGCCTCTTTTATTTATATAAGGTATAAGTTAGGGCTATTTTAATTTCCATATTTCTTCGTTATATTGAGCAATTGTTCTGTCTGATGAGAAGAATCCTGATTTGCTTATGTTTATTAAAACTTTCTTCATCCAAGAATCTCTATCCTCAAAATCCTTGAACATTCTATCCTTAGTCTTTATATAATCTTCAATATCTATTAAAGTCATAAACCAATCTTTATTTATTAATTCATTGTGTAATCTAGTTAAATTTACTTTATCTCCAACTTGAAGCATCTTATCACTTACTATGAAATCAACTAATTCTTTAATTCCTTCTTTTTCATAGTATTTTCTTGAAACATAATCTGCCTTTTTATAATGTTCAATTATAGTGGCACTTGACTTACCAAAAATATAAATATTGTCATCCCCGACTAATTTATGAATTTCAACATTTGCTCCATCTTCAGTTCCTAAAGTTAAAGCACCATTAAGCATAAATTTCATATTACCTGTTCCTGATGCTTCTTTAGATGCAAGTGATATTTGTTCTGATACATCACAAGCAGGTATTAACTTAGAAGCTTTAGTTACATTATAGTTTTCTACCATAACAACTCTTAAATACTTATTAACTTCTGGATCATTATTAATAATCTCTTGTAAGCAAAGTATTGTATGAATTATATCCTGTGCAATAATATATGCTGGTGCAGCCTTAGCTCCAAATATCATTGTTATAGGGGTTGTTGGTAACTTTCCTGACTTAATTTCTAAATATTTATTAATGATGTATAATACATTCATTTGTTGTCTCTTATACTCATGAAGTCTCTTAATTTGAATATCAAATATAGAATTTTCATCAATATCAATATTTTGAGTTTCCTTTAGATAGTTCTTTAACTCAATCTTATTATTTCTCTTTATAGATTCTAATTTAGAATATACATCTTTATTATCTATATATTTAAGTAAATCCTCAAGCTTAGTTGCATCCTTCTTGAAGTCATCACCAATAAGTTCAGTTATATAATTTGATAACTCATTGTTACAGTGAATTAACCATCTTCTAAAAGTTATACCATTTGTCTTATTATTAAACTTTTCTGGATAAATCTTATAGAATGGATTTAATTCTTCATCTTTTAATATCTCAGTATGAAGAGCTGCAACCCCATTTACGCTAAATCCATAGTGTATATCCATATGTGCCATATGAACTCTATCATTTTTATCTATTATATATACTTTTTCATCATCATATTTTGATTTAACTCTATTATCTAATTCTCTAATAATAGGCATTAATTGTGGTACAACTTTTTCCAAGTATGCTATTGGCCACTTTTCTAATGCTTCCGCTAAAATTGTATGATTAGTATATGCACAAGTTTTGGTAACGATACCGATTGCTTCATCAATTTCTATACCCTTTTCTCCTAATAAACGAATTAATTCAGGAATAACCATTGAAGGGTGAGTATCATTTATTTGAACAACTACATGTTCATTTAGCTTATGTAAGTCATATCCATTTTCTTCTGCTTCTAAAAGAATTAATTGAGCGGCATTACTTACCATAAAGTATTGCTGATATATTCTTAATAAATGCCCAGCTTCATCACTATCATCTGGATATAAGAATAATGTTAAGTTCTTTTTAATATCCTCTTTATCAAAATTAATGCCATCTTCTACAATAGTTTCATCTATATAGTCTATGTCAAATAATCTTAGTTTATTACAAGGTTGATTATATCCTGTAACATCTATATCATATAAGCTTGAAGTAACTTTAAATCCTCCAAATAATACATCAAATTTAATATCTGATTTATTTAACCAACTTTCTTTAGTTATCCACGGATTCTTTTCAGCTTTTTGTTTATTTTTTTCAAAAACTTGTTTAAATAGACCATAATGATAATTTAATCCTATTCCATCACCATTTAAACCTAATGTAGCAATAGAATCTAAGAAACAAGCTGCTAATCTTCCAAGACCGCCATTTCCTAATGATGGCTCTAACTCAATTTCCTCTATTTGAGATAAATCTTTACCATTTTCTAAAAGAATCTCTTTAACCTCATCATAAAGTCCTAAGTTAATTAGATTATTTGATAATAACTTACCAATTAAAAACTCTGCTGATATATAATATAACTTTTTATTCCCTTTATTTGTTCCCTTATTTTTAATAATACCCTTAGTTAACTCTAATAGTGCTAAATATACTTCTTCGTTCGTAGCAGTAGCAATTGTTTTTTCAAATCTTTTCTTTAAAATTTCATTTAAATTTTCCTTAATCATTTTAATCTTTCCTCCCAATTTAAATACATATTAAATTGCATATTGTGTAAGTTCTGTATAAATATTATGTAATTGTTTTCTGATAGTTTATATTTATATAATACCAATTTTTTAAAATTTCAAATGTATATTTTTATTTTTTTTTGTACATTCTTATTTCAACTTTTGCTATATATAAAAAATTATGCTTAAATTTCAGAAAAATTCATAAATAAAAAAACAAAGAGTATTTTCTCACTTGAACCTCTTTGCTTTTAAATATTTATAACCTAATCTTTCATTAATTCTCTCTTCTAATCATGAATATGATATAAGATATTATCTTTCTTATTTTTATATTCTTCTATACAACATTTTATATTTTTAGGCAATAAAGCCTTAAAATTATTTTCTTTTATTATTTTTCGTTCCATAATAAACTTTTCTCCAAACCTCGTTAGGTTATGTCCTAATTCCATAGTAAATATAATTGATAATCTTTCCATAGGATTATCTGTATAACTTACAAAATCTACAAAAATCTTTGTTAGAAACAATTCGTCATAAATTGGATTTATTATTCCTAAGTAATATCCTAAAATACAAGTTAAATAAGTATCTAAATATATTCCTGCTTCTCGTCTAAAAAGCCAATAACCTATCTCATCACTTAATACTTCTTCTGTAATATTATAAATTGTTTTTTCATCAACTTTTAGAGAATCTGATATACATTTTGAATGCTCCATAGTTTCTTTTAAAGATGGCTTCATCATTTGAAAAAACTTCTCTTCAGTGACACCATTATCTAAAAGATCAAATATACTATTCGTATTATCAAATTCTATAATATCACTTATACTTTCTCTCACTATATCTATACTACTATTAATTATAATCTTAATTTTTTCATCTATCCTTAAATTTATATAATTATAATAATCTTTTCCTATTTTATAACACCTACAACCTATGGATTTCATAGGTTCTAATATGCCTATATTTGTAGCTATATTTATAAGATATTCAATATAATAGTCACTTTGAATACTTAACCTATTTATTAATCTTTCTCCACCATCAATAACATATTTATTTTCATCTCTTACTATAATCGTTGGTTTTAAAAAATCTATCAATTTCTCTAAATCGTTAATTACTGGACTATTATTACATGAATGATAATTGAATTTTCTATAAAACTTTAATCTCCCCTCACTATCTAAATCCACTTTAATATACGGCATAATACAATAATCTCCAGGATATATTTGTTGAGCTATATTATTTATTATATAACTTGGGGTTAGATATGTTCCCCCTCGTAATGGGGAATATAACCATCTCCTAAATATAACATCCCTATAATCAATTAGCATTTCCTTTTGTTTAAGCGTTGAATCATAATATGTATTTTTAAAATCCTTTTTAAATTCATCCATAAGAGACCTTATAATAGAATTTCTTCTTAATGTCTCTATAAGTTCTTTCATTTATCTACTCCTTTATATTAATATTATTTATTCATACTTAATTTTTAATATTTTAATTATTCCCTTAATTAGAAAAATATATCAAAAAAAAGAACCCGTAGGTTCTTAATATTACTTAAATATCTAATTATCAAATTTTAACTACAAATTCTTAATTATCACATATTTCTTCTTAATTTATTTGCTACAATCTCAGACCTATCTAGAGTTTTTGAGAAAAATTCATAATATGCTGCACAATAATAATTCATATTATCCTGACTATTTTCTCTGTGTCGTCTACATCCACCTCTGCATATATTTTTAAATCTACAAATACTACACTTATTATTCTTATTTAAAGATTCTTTCATAAAATTGATAGTTTCATTCTTATGATGTATCTCATCAAAGGTCTCTTCTAAAATGTTTCCTATTGAATATTTTTCATATGTATAAAAATCACAAGGATACATTGATCCATCACTTTCAATTATATGTTGACATGAGCATATGCCTCTCATATCACAAGATTCATAATCTTGTCCTAAGAATAGAGATACTATATTATCAAAATATCTTATACTTACATAGTTACCTTCCATGACATCTTTATACCATAAATCAAATAAATTAAGTAAAAACTTTGAATACTCTTCTACCCTTAATGAATAACTATAAGTTTGTCCATTTTTTATTTCTAAAGGATCTAAACAAGGAATAAATTGTAGATATTTAAAATCATTCTTTTTAAAAAATTTATAAACACTATCAATCTTCTTACATAATACCGAAGTAACAACTATAAGAACATTGAAGTTAACATCGTATTTCTTTAAAATATTTATTCCTTTCATTACACTATTAAATGTATCTCTATTTAAAGGATCAATCCTATTTAAATTATGAATCTCCTTAGTTCCATCTAAAGAAACTCCAACTAAAAAGTTATTCTCTTTAAAAAACTTAGCAATTTCATCATTTATAAGAGTTCCATTAGTTTGAATGTGATAATTAAATTTTGTTCCATTATTAATTTCAGTAGTGCATTTAACTAGTTCTTTATAAAAATCTAGCCCTACTAATAAGGATTCTCCCCCTTGGAAACCTATATTACAATTACCTCCATCACAATAATCATCTACCTTACTTACTATTTGTCTTAATGTTTCTTTGCTCATAAAACCATAATCTTTTATATCACGCGCATCAGCTATTGAATGATAAAAGCAATATTTACACTTCAAGTTACATTTACTTGAAGATGGCTTTATCATTAAACTTATATTTCTTTTCATCAGTATTTACCTCTCATTTTGCTATTCTCTATTCTTAGATGTTTTCAATTATACTATCATAGTCTTTTCTTAAATTTGCTATCTTAGAATTTATACTTACCTTTTTACCATTTAAAGTACTTAATATATTTTCAACTCTACATATCAAACTTCTTACATTATCTAAAGAACTATTAATCTTACTTTGTACTGAAAAGTCTGTAAATATATTGTCAAAAAATATATCAAAAGCTATTGTTGTAGATGAAAATGTTAGTCCCTCAAATTTAATATCTCCTAATTCTTTATTAAATCTACTTATCAAACTAGATACCCTTCTAAAATGTGCTTCTGCATCATTTATCTTATTATGCTTCGCTATAGAAGAAAGCATATCTCCTCCAGCAATATCAAATATCCCCCAATTTTTTGCACTTTCTAATGAATTTTTAGCAGAGTTAGCTGCTATTAATAAATCCTTTCCAACACTTATAGCCTCTTCTATCTCTTTTTTCTCTAATAAATTTTCATCTATTTCTGATTCTATCATTGCTAATTTACTTTTCTTTTCTTCATCACCATATAACTTTATTAATTCTAACTTTTTATTTAATAATACCTTATATTCATTTTCACAATATTTTAGAGTTTCAAGCCTAGATTTTACGCTTTCGATGTTTTCTTTTAATAACTCTAACTTTGAACTAAACTCGTCATACTTAATTTTAGCCATTATATATTCTTGTTGCTCTTTTTCTAACTTTTCACTCTTATTTTTCATAACAGTAGCTATTATGTTAGCAAAAGATAACTTTTCTAATTTCTCTACATCTTTATGTTCTTTTTTTAACTTTATCTCTAATTCATTTAATTCTTTCTTATCTTTATCAAATTGTAAATTTAAAGTTTCTAATTTTTTCTCTAATACATTTTTTAAAGCTATGTCTTCTTTAAGCTTAATTAACTTCTCATTTATCTCTTTTAGCATATTCTCCCCCTTATTTTGCTCCACTCTTCCATTATAGCACTTTATTTGTAAATATATAGAACACTTTACCCTTCTATATCTATTTTTCTTATATCAATTCTATCAATATTTATATCAATTATTGCCATTGTTAATGGTAATGAAAATCTCTTTCTTCCACAAGAACCTGGATTCAAATAAATTATGTTATCTATTCTCTCTTCACTATATTTATGAGAATGTCCATATATAACAAGATCTACTTCTCTTAATTCAGAAGGGATATCATCTTTTTTATGAACTACGTATATAAGAGTTTCATCCATCTCTATTTCCTTATAATAAGGCAATTTTACTCCCCAACTATCACCATCATTATTTCCTCTAACAACAAAAGTTCTTGCTATTTTATCTAATCTTTCAATTATCTCTTCTCCACCTACATCTCCAGCATGAATTATGTAATCACACCCCTCAAGATTTTTTATAACTTCATCCCTTAGTACTCCATGAGTATCTGATATAACTCCTAATCTCATATTTCTACTCCTATCTGTTATGTTTTTATCTGTATACTATTTATTATTAGCATTACTATTCTTTACTATGTTATTAGGACACATAGCATATTTTTAGACAAAAAAATATTTTACAGAAACAACTTATTAATTATTTTTACAAATCAATTCACAATGTAAATAATAAAATGAAGGTCATATTATACAACCTCCATTATTTCTTAGTATATTAAAAATCGGATTATTTATATTATCTTACATTTAATCTCATTCCTTCAACATTTATTACTTTTTTTGAAATTGCCCCATGAATAACTGTTACTGTATCTCTTTCTTTTATATAGCAATAATTATCTACTTTAAATACAATCTCATTATTTTTTTCATAATCTGTTATATAAACTGTATAGTATGCTCTTCTACTTTTACTATATTCTTTCTCCACTACACCAGTGCATAATCCTGTTGTCTTTGTAAATAATCCTAAGGGAACTTCTAATAAATAAATTAAATCTTTAATAAATGCTATGAGTACTAATATACTTATAAAATCGACTCTACCTCTCCACCAAATAAGCAATAGAAATATAGAAAAAAATTGTATACCTTTAACTCTTTCTTTAAAATCAACTTTAACATGAGGTGAAAATTTAGGTTTTAACCTCCAAAATAAATTACTTTCTTTATCTACTGCATCAGGATATTCAAAGGCCTTTCTCCACTTCAACTGTATATCTGTTAATTCTAGAGATTTAGCCTTTCTCTTAAGTATATAAATGCAAATAAAAGATAATTCTATTAGTAAAGCAGATATAATCACCTTACTATCTCTTATAACTGATATAGCAAAAATAATATACGCTATAAATAATATATTAACTATTTTATATTTAAACATTGATTTATTAACTTCAAACAACTTTTCTTCATCTACATAAATTTTCAAATTCACAATTGCTGCGATTACTACTACAATTAACGGAAGAATTGCCATCATTGTAGAATTTTCTATATTAATAACACTAGTAAAATTATAAAACCTTTCTATACCACTTAAATAGTAAGATATATTACCTAATATACACCAAACTATTGGAAAAATAGCAAATACTATTGTACCTTCAATTCCTCTTTTCTCTGACCACATATTATCCCCTACCTTTTATACTACCTCTTAAAAACAAAGGCTTTAATAACACCGAAAAATTCTCTAGTATAAAATATAAAACTTGATGCAGCATGAGACGGTGCCGGATATCCTAAACATTCAAACCCTACTTGTTCTCCCAAATATTTAGCTCTAAACATGTGAAAGTTGTTTGATATTACTGTAACAGTAAAGTCTTCTTCTCCTGTTTCATCTTCTAATAATTTTTTAGTAAACAAGAAATTTTCATAAGTATTGGTAGATTTATCTTCACTTATGATTAAATTTTCATCTATACCTTTACTAACTAGACAATCCTTCATTGCTTTTGCTTCACTTATATCTTCATCCGGACCTTGTCCCCCTGAAACTATTATTTTTACATCTGGATAAAGTTTATTATACTCTACAGCAGTTTCTAGCCTGTATAAAAGTGAAGTACTTACTTTACTACCTCTAAGTCCAGCTCCCAATACCATAAGATAATCTGGTCTTTCCTTATCATAGTGATGTCCATTATAGATTATAATTCCTTCTATTATTATAAAGATAATCATACCTATAGAAAATAATACTGTTATGATTCTTCTTAAAATCTTAGGTATTCTTCCCCATATATTAATATTGAATTTTAGCTCTATAAATCCATATACAAAAAGTATCACTCCTAATAAGCCAAACATACTTGAAAAAGCAACAAATCCAGATATTAATCTTAAACCTATATAATAAATAATTAAAGCTAGTCCTACGGCAAGACATATCTTATATAACACCTTATTTTTTCTCATCCCTACATGTTTTTTCATAATATATCTCTACTCCTTTACTTTTTACATCTAATTCTTCTATATTACTGATACCATCTATCTCTACCAAAATATTCTTCTACTATCTCAAGTAACTAGCACTAGATTTCATCATACTTTAAAGTATCGCTTTTATTCTTCAGCATTTAACATTATATTAATTGTATGACATATGTATAATTTTGTAAACTTATTGTTATATAGTAAACACCTAATAATTTATATTCCCAATATAATAATATAAATAAATATTTCTTTCTTAATTAGCAAATAATACTACAGTTGAAACTTTTATTGTCTATAAAATAAATAAAGGGAGGAAAATTTAATGAAAAAGTATATTTGTACAGTCTGTGGTTATGTTCACGAAGGTGATACTCCACCTGAAGTATGTCCAATATGTAAGGCTCCAGCTAGTAAATTCGAAGAAATGAAAGGCGAATTACAATGGGCAGATGAGCATAGAGTTGGAATAGTTGAAGGTATTGACCCTGAAATTATAGAAGGGTTAAGAGCAAACTTTATTGGCGAATGTACAGAAGTTGGTATGTATCTTGCAATGGGAAGAGTTGCTGATAGAGAAGGATATCCTGAAGTTGCAGAAGCTTATAAGCGAATTGCTTACGAAGAAGCTGACCACGCTTCAAAATTTGCCGAAATTTTAGGAGAAGTTGTTGTAGCTGATACAAAATCTAATCTTAGTGCAAGAGTTGAAGCTGAATTTGGTGCTTGTGACGGTAAGAAAAAACTTGCTGCTTTAGCTAAACAAAATAACTTAGATGCTATTCATGATACAGTCCATGAAATGTGTAAAGATGAAGCAAGACATGGAAGAGCATTTAAAGGATTACTTGATAGATATTTTTCTAAATAATAAAAGGAGTGTTTAATATGGCAGAAATAAATTGTTCAGTAAATAATTGTTCTCATAACAAATCTGGAGTATGCTATTCAAATAGAGTTAACATTGGTGGTTTAAACTCTTCTTGCTCTAAAGATACATGTTGTGGTTCTTTTTTAGATAAGAATCTTTATAGTGATTTAACTAATAATACAAATGCATCAGGTTCATGTGATGCTTTAATTTGTAAAGTTGAGAACTGTAAATATAATTGTAATAGTTTATGTGATTTACCTTGTATTAGCGTTGGTGGAGATGACGTTAAAATATATTCAGAAGCACATTGCCAAAGCTTTCAAGAAAAATAATTAGTTGCCTGATGGCAAGATTAATAGGTTGCTCTGCAAAAGTGAAAAATTCACTACGTTAAAGAAAAAATTTGCTTACATCAATAGTGAAAATTTTCTTACCTTCCACTTTGCACTGCAACCTTTCCCCTAACGTAGCAAACATTTATATTTCTGTATCAAATCTTGATTTATGTGCTGTAAAGCATATTTATCTTTGCTCTAGGTAAATATTTCTCCTATCGAAGATACATCTTAACTTCCTGTACTTTCATATCTACTTATTCCTATTAGCCATATTCTATACGCTACCAAAATAGAAAGCATACTTATTAAAAATGTCATTATTACTCCTTGAAAAAAGCTGCCTCTTCCTAGCAAATATGCTCCGGGATAATATCCTGTAAATGCAAAAGGTATTATAAATGTTAATGTCGTTCTAATCCAACTTGGATATATATTAATTGGATATTTAACAAAGCTACTTAATTGATATACCATGAACATATAACTTTGAGCGAATTTTACCCAAAAAGTAATTGATGTGACAGCAAGTTTAATAGCTGTATATATAACTGTTGCACAAAGAATCATGAATATTAGAGCAATTATCTTTCCAAATGTAACTTCAATAGAAAGTTTACTCCAAGATGTTATTAAAAGCATTGTACCTATAATTATTTCTCCAAATCCATCAGGTTGAAACTTTTCTACTATAACTTGAAAAAGTGGATTCAAAGGTCTTACTAAATATCTATCAAACTCACCTTGTGCTATAGTTTTCCAACTAAATATCCACAATTGATCTGTAAATACATGGTCTATCCCCCTAGGTATCTGTGCAAAACCATATATAAATAATATTTCATAAAATGACCATCCACTTAAAGTAGGTATTGCACTAAATATAAGGCTTATAAATATTACACCTACAGATTGAACTAATATAAATCCAATAAGACCTAATATAAAATCTGCTCTATAAGCCATAAGTGTTTTTATATATTGTTGTAAGAATCTTATATATAATTTAAAATGTCTTTTCATAACCTAACCTCCTACAACAGTTAAATTCTTTATCATAGATTTCCACATAGATTTTGCAATAATCATAAGTAAAACTATCCAAAATACTTGTATTCCTAATGATACTATAATTTCAGTATTACTAAGCTTTCCTAAATAAATCATCGTAGGAGTATAAATTACTGAACTAAATGGAAATAGTTTAACTATAGCTTGTGCCCATGATGGAAAAAATGCTATAGGAATTAATGTACCTGATAAAAGCTGAATAATAGCCTGCATAATTTGTGACATTCCCCACATATTTGTAATTTTAAAAGAAAATAATCCAAATATATAACTAAAATAAAAGCTTATAAGTATTCCTAATACAATACTTATAAAATATATAATAATATTTATTACATTTATATATCCAAAGTATCTATAAAATAAAAATGTTGTTAAGGTAAATGTAATCAAAAATATAACTATAAAATTATAAAAGACATTTCCTAAACCTTGAAAAAACATCCTCTTCTCATAATTAATAGGTCTAACTAAATTAATTGCTATCGACCCATCTAAAACTTCCCTAGATATGTCCTGGCTTATGTCTACAGAAGTCATTAAACTGGTTAAGAATGTTATAAAAACATATATAATCATTTGATTTAAATTAAATCCATTTATTACCACTTCACTTAAGCTCCCATATATAGCTTTCCATAAGTAATAAGTTACAGCTAGCATAAGTAAGTCTCCAAACATAAAAATAATTACATTTGCCTTATAAGATATTAATTTTTGAAATGTATTTCTTGCAAAAGGTAAATATGTTCTAATTTCCTTTAATTTATTCATATTTACACCTCATTTCTATACATCTTCTTTACTATATCTTCAATACTAGTTTCTTTAACTATAAAATCAATAACTTTAGCTTCCTTCATAACCTCACTTATTATCTCTGCTGAAGATATTTTATTTTTATTAAATGTTATAGCTAATTTATTTTCTTTTATATCTAAATTAAAATCATCGTCTTTAACTATTTCTTTGAACTTTAAGTCGTTTATAGAAATATCGCCTTTAATTTGAGCTTCTACTGTAGTTAAATATCCATATTTATCTTTAATTCCTTGAATCTCACCATCATAAATCTTTTTACCTTTATCAATTATAATTATCCTACTACATAACTCCTCAATATCGTTTAAATCATGTGTAGTTAATATTATAGTAGTTCCATATTTTTCATTTATCTCTTTTATAGCCTTTCTTACATTTTCCTTTACAACTACATCTAAGCCAATAGTAGGCTCGTCTAAATATATTATCTTTGGATTATGTATAAGCGCCGCTGCTAAATCTGCTCTCATTCTTTGTCCCAATGATAATGTTCTTACTGGATTTAAAAAAAACTCCTCTAATCCTAATAATTCCTTCAAGAAGTTCATTCGCTCTTCAAAATCTTCATCACTTACTTCATAAATATCTTTTAATAGAGTAAACGTCTCAGATATAGGCAAGTCCCACCACAATTGAGTCTTTTGGCCAAAAACTACTCCTATATTTTTAGCATTCTTTTCTCTATTTTCATAGGGTACTAACCCATTTACGGTAACGGTCCCAGATGTAGGTGTTAAAATTCCAGTCATCATTTTTATTGTAGTTGACTTCCCTGCTCCATTAGCACCTATATATCCAACTATTTCTCCTTCACCTATCTCAAAACTTATAGAATCTACTGCTAACTTTTCAGTATACTCTCTAGAAAAAAATGTTTTTATAGCTCCTTTAAATCCAGGATATTTTTTACTTATCCTAAACTCTTTAGTTAAACTTTCTACCTTTATCATAAATTCACCTCTTTCATCACTCTTCATTTCCAATTAATATTTTACCTTAATTTTACATCTGCTGAAATACTAATTTTATTCTGAATAATTTACTCACTAAAAAAATATGCCTATGACATTCAGCACTTTGCCACAGGCATATCTTTTATTTGATATTATTTTTCTAATAATGCAATTCCACGTAATATAATAGCTGAGTATGATTTTATTAAAGGTATATTAGAATCAACTATCTTCTTAATAACTTCTACTCCAGCTAATTTACCATTAGCTATTATACTCCACTCTTTATCAACATCTAAAGATATCTCACTATTTACATCATAATTATCAATACTAGTTCCATTATAAATAATAATAAATTCTTCACTGTTATCTTCACTAGAAATTGAAGAAATTATGACTCCAGACTTATCATCATTATGAGCAAACTTTATACTTAGATTTTTCTTAACGTCTTCTGGTGATGTTATTTTGAATAAATCATATTGTTTTCTTATTTTTATTAACCCTTTATAATATTCAAAAACTTCGTTGTATTTAACTTTATCACTCCATTTAATACTATTAATAATGTCTCCACTCTTATAACTATTATGGTCTCCTTGCTTAGTTCTAAGAAATTCTGATCCTCCTTGAAAAAATGGTATTCCTTGAGCAGTGAATAATATTGAAGCTCCTAATAAATACTGTCTAACATTATAATTGTCTAATATATTGTCTCCAATATTATCTCTATATTGTCCATATTGAGTATTATAATTTTGAGTTTTTTCAATTTGATCCCATAAAGTGTAATTATCATGCGCATCCATATAGTTTATACTTTCATCTGGATTATAAGTTATTGTATATATAGAACCTTTTAACCCTTCAACTATATTCCATGCTTTTATTGCATTATGCTGATCTCCATTTATAAATCCTCTCGAAGGAGAATTATCTCCTCTTATAGCATCTCTAAATGTATCATTAAATACTGAGAAATTTTCTTTCTTCTGAGAACCTTTATAAGTTCCATTCTTAACAGGAGAATCCCCACCTTTCCAAGGTTCTCCGTATATTAAAAAGTTCTTATCTATTCTTGAAGTTTTCCTTACAATCTCCTTAGTAGTCTTTATATCCATTAATTCCATTAAATCAAATCTTAACCCATCAACATGGTAATCTTTTATCCAATGACTACAAGAGTCTAAAATAAATTTTCTAACCATAGGGCTCTCTGTACATAATTCATTTCCACATCCTGAACCATTTGAGTATCTTCCCAAATAATCTGTTCTAAAATAATATCCAGGTACTATTTTATCCATATTTTCTGTACTCATCATATGGTTATAAACCATATCTAAAACTACTCGTATACCATTTTTGTGAAATCCTTGAACCATCTGTCTAAATTCTAAAATTCTCGTAATTGGATTGTATGGATCTGTACTGTAACTTCCTTCTGGGACATTATAATTTTTAGGATCATATCCCCAATTTCTATTGCCTTCAATATCTTTGAATCTCTCGTCTACAGAACCAAAATCATAAGTCGGAAGCAAATGAATATGAGTAATTCCTAATTCCTTTAAATGATCTATTCCTGTACTTACCTTCTTATTACTAACTTCATCTATATAAGAAGTTCCCTCTTCTACCAATCCTAAGTAAGTTCCTCTTAAATCATCACTTACTCCAGAAGTCTTATCTATTGTAAAATCTCTTACGTGAGCTTCATATATTATTGAATCAATCTTTTTATCGATATAAGGACTCTTATCTTCCTTCCATCCTAATGGCTTACAATCATTGCTATTAATATCTATTAAAACTCCCTTATCTCCATTAACACCTACTGCAAATGCATACGGATCAACAGCATAATTTATTTTATCTATAATCTCACCATCATTATTTATATCTCTAAAATATAGCTTATATAAATAATATTTACCTTGGTTTTTTTCTCTATCTATAGCGGCATAATGTGTTCCTGTTTTTTGATCATATGCCATTTCCTCTACAGTACAATAATTCTGATTTAAATCATCATAATTATTGTATAAAGCTATTTCTACTTTATATGCTGTAGGTGCCCAAAGTCTTAAAACTATATCTTCCGTCAAAAATGAAACTCCAATTTCTTTCGAGTAATAATACTTATCTAAATAACTTCTCATCGTAACCTTACATGGATTATACATATTTGAAGGACTTACAACTACTAAGTCATTAGCATTTATATTCTTCGGTATATTAGTTAAGATTACTTCTCTTCCTCTTATTATAGTTGATACTCCCTCTATTTTTTCTCCATTTATATAAAGGTGAAAGTCAACACCTAGTAGAGGTTCTCTTGTTAAGTACGCTTTTATCTTCCTATCGTTATCAATAACCGCAAATTTTATTTTAGTTCCACAGGCCATAACAGCCTCCTTTAACGAATTATATGGGCTTGGTATTCCGTATAAAATATATAGGTTATTCTCTTTATTGCCGGTATTAAAGGTTGGACTTTGTTCTGCCCACTGGTTTACCCAGTTAGGACCCCATTGTTTTTTCCTTATTATGAAATTATGATACGGCATATATGCAGAATCTCCAAAATCTGTCTCTATATTAAAGTCTATTTCCTTTGAATCACATCCATCTTGAAATGCCCAACAATTCCATAAATAGCTCTCTCCAATATATTTATTATCATCAGTAAGAAAATGTACCAATGTTTGGTCAGATAAACTCTTAGAAACGATAATTTTTTTTTCATTCTTATATTTATTATCAGAAGTTTGTGCAATTACAACTATTTCTGTTCCTTCTTCTACATCTTCTGAAACATATAAGTATGAATTTTCTAACTTCACCCCTTCTATCTCTTCTTTTAAATACCAATTAATATCTGGAAAAGATACTTTGTCATACAATTCAACTACTCTTCCTACTAACTCTACTGGAGCTTTATAACTTACAAACTTATTTGACGATAATATTTCTAAAACACTCTCAACTCTATCCCAAGTAAACTTAAAACCATTTTTTCCACCATAGGAATTATCAACCCATATTTCATCTCCTTCTCTATCAACTAATATATATTTATATCTATACTGACCTTCTTCTAACCCATTTTCAAATTTTACATCCTTTATCATCTTTAAGGTGCCATCTTCAATATCAAGCTGCCAAGTTAACTTAAATTCTTCTGATTTTTCCCAATCATTAAAATCACCTACAATATAAGCACATATAGCATTATCATATTTTGCTGTAAATCTTATAGTATTTGACATAGGACTTAACTTTATCCCGTATCTACCATGTTTATTTCCATCAACCTCAAATTTTTCAACATAATTCAGTATTTCCACTCAAACACCACCTTATTGTAATTTTCATACATACAATTTCTAAATCTTTGGTCTTAATACTGTTACTGCTAATGGAGGTACTTTAATTTTAATTTTAAATGGCTCACCATTATCATCACTAGTAAATACAGACCTTTCTAAAGTCTGTCCACTTCCTCCAAATTCTATGCTATCACTATTTAATACTTCTACATATTCCCCTTCCTTAGGAACTTCTTCCTCAAAATCATAATATGTTACAGGTGTAAAATTTAAAACAAAGATCAACATATCATCTTCATTTTTACCTTTTCTTATAAATGATAATATACTCTTTTCACTATTATCTGCATCTATCCATTGAAAGCCTTCTTCTTTATTATCAAGTTCCCATAACGATGGATTTTCTTTATAAAATCTATTTAATACCTTAAAATAATTATGAACTTGCTTGTGGATTTTATATTTGTCAATTATCTGCCATTGTAACTGTTCATACTCTCTCCACTCTATGAATTGCCCAAATTCACTTCCCATAAATAATAGTTTTTTACCTGGGTGAGCCATCATAAAAGCTGCATACAATCTTAATCCAGCATACTTGCACCAATTATCTCCAAACATCTTATTTACTAATGATTTTTTACCATGTACAACTTCATCATGAGATATAGGTAAAATGAAATTTTCTGAGTACTGATACATCATTGAAAAATTCATCTTATTATGATGATATTTTCTATATATAGAGTCAAGCTCCACATAGCTCAATGTATCATTCATCCATCCCATATTCCATTTAAAATCGAAACCTATTCCCCCTTCACTTACAGGATGCGTTATCTTAGGCCATGTAGATGATTCTTCTGCCACAGTTACTACCCCTGGAAAGTTTTTATGAACAACTTCATTAAATTCTTTTAAAAAACTAATAGCTTCTAAATTTCCATTGCCTCCATAGATATTAGGAGTCCATTCACCTTCATTACGTCCATAGCTAAGGTAAAGCATATTTGATACAGCATCAACTCTTAATCCATCAACGTGGAACTCTTTTATCCAATACATAGCATTTGATATTAAAAAGCTTTTTACTTCATATCTTCCTAAATCAAAATTCCAAGCTCCCCAGCCCTCATTATTTGCCTTCCAATAATCTTGATACTCATAAGTTGCAGTTCCATCAAAATAGCTCAATCCATGTGAATCTTTACAATAATGTCCTGGAACCCAATCTAAAATCACTCCAATATCATTTTTATGCAATTTATTTATTAATTCCTTAAGTTCTGTAGAATCTCCATGTCTTGATGTTGGTGAATAATATCCTGTTGCTTGATATCCCCAAGATTTATCTAATGGATGTTCATGTAATGGCATGATCTCAACATGAGTATATCCCATTTCTTGTATATATTCTGGTAATACTTCACTTATTTCCCTATAAGTCATGAATTCTCCATCTTTTCTTCTCCATGAACCTAAATGTAATTCATAAATATTCATAGGACTACTTTGAATATCACTTTTCTCTCTTTTATTTAACCATCTTTTATCTGACCATCTAAATTTATTTTCCTTTACTAATATAGATGCTGTATTTGGCCTTAATTCAGACTTAAAAGCATATGGGTCTGATTTTAGAACTGTATTACTACCATCATAATTTGTAACTGCTAACTTATATCTTTCGCCTGGCTTTAATCCTGTTATAAAGGTTGTCCATAATCCAAGCTGATTATATCTTTTCATTTCATTTTCTTTTCTAATTTCCCAATTTGAAAAATCACCAACTACAGTTATTTTACTAGCTCTTGGTGCCCAAGTTGTAAATCTAACTCCATTTTTTCCTTTATATTTTACAAAGTGTGCTCCCATAAACTCATAACAACTTGTATGAGTTCCTTCGTGAAACAAATGCTCATCCAACTCAAAAATCTCTTTTTCTTCTTCTGTTTGAATTTTCTCCATTATTTTTCTGGAATCGGTGCCAAAATTCTTCTCACTTTTACATTCTATAATTTCTTTTGGCAATATTTCTTCGCTAATAATAGCTTTACTACTTTTTTTCGTGCTTTTTTCAATTTTACTAACCATACTCTTCTCTCCCTATGTTAACCTTTCTTTATTATCTTTTTGTATAATTATATATATTAATTGTACCATTTTTTGTACAAATAATCCATTTAAGTAAATATTCTAATTTTACCCCAATTATTCTTAATATTAATATATCATATTATAATATCTTTCAAAATTATTTTTTAGCTCTAATAAATTAACGTTTCTTCCTACTCTTAAAAATTCCTTTCCTTCTATAAAAAGTAGCATTATAGGTAAAGAAAATATACCATACTTAGCTGCTAAATCAATATGCTTTTCGCCATTAACCTCTCTACACTCTATTTTAGGAAATTCATTTAATATACTCTCAAGCTTTTCCTTTATGACTTCACATGCTCCACATGCACTACCAGTAAAATAAATAATACTCATTTTATTATTTTCAATTACTTCTTCTACTTCTTTTGGATTTTCTATATTAATCACTATTATTCACCTCTATATTTGTATATTAAATCTATTATATATAATTTTAACTCTCCCCTTCTCTTTTATACAAATAGAATTTTTCTATATAAAAAAAGAGCTTTAATATATAGCTCTTAATTTTATGTTAGACAATTATATATAAAATTTTTGATTTTTATCTTAAGAATACACATTTCCTTGCTCATAAAAATTAAATATTCTATCTAAATAGGAATGTAGTATAGAATCTCTTTCAAAATATAATTCATGTTTACCTTCATTTATATAAACTATTACACAATCCTTAGCTATTGCTTTAAACTCATTATGAGCCTCATTTACTACAAAAGTATCATTTCCAGCTTGAAAAAGTAATATTGGAATATCTATTTTCTTAATATTCTCCTCTTTTAGTAGCTTCCTAGTTGCTTTTAGCCCTTCATTTACCCATCTAAAAGATCCACCACCTCTTTGACACTCTTTATTTTCTTTTAAATACGATAAATGATGCATATATCTGTATTTATCAGAAGTTCCTGACCCTTCTAAGTCATCTATACCATCAAAATCTTTATGTCCAAATATATAATTATCACCTTTTCCTATGGCAATATAGAACTTGGCTAACAATTCTGCTATAAAATTCGAATATTTTCCTGTATTTATTTGCATCATAGGAGCATTAAGTACAGCTTTTTTAAAGTAACCAGGATATGTTTCTAGAAATAATGTACCTATAGCTCCTCCCATAGAATGTGCATAAAGATATAAATCTTTTCCCTTTTCTTTAACAATTTGATCTAAAAAACGTTTTAAATCTTCAATGTAATAATCGAACTTTTCTACATTTACTTGACTTTTATATTTTTTACTTAAGTGTCCTGACCTTCCATGTCCACGATGCTCAATACCAAATACTGAATATCCTTCTTCTATAAAATAATAAATTATTTCTTTATATTTTTCTAAGCATTCACAAAATCCATGACTTATTACTATTCTTCCTTTTTCTCTTTCAACTATATAAGTTTCATAGTAAATATCTAAGTCATTTTCCCCTTTAAAATACCCCATTTTTTTGATTCTATTTAATCTTTCTTCTACTCTATTTATATTTTCTAAATCTCTTCCAAAATTATAGAAATACCCTCTCTCTAAATTATTAATCATATTTCACCCACATTAATATAAATTTTTATATTTCTAGCATTTTTTACAAATTAGTAATGAAACTATTATAAACAAAAAAAGAGAATTATTGCAAAAGCACTAACTCTCTTTTTTCACTTATTTTTCTCTAAAATTATAGATTATCTATTGATATTACGTCATATCCTGCATCATCTATTTTTTCTTTAATTTCTTCATCATCTGAAGTTGTATCTACTTTAGCATACTTCTCTTGTAGATTTACCTCTATTGATTTTGCATCTTTAAGTTCTTCTAAAGCCTCCTTTACATGTGCAACACATTTATTACAGCTCATTCCTTCAATTAATATTTTCTTTAACATAAAATCTACTCTCCTTAATATATTTTTAAGCTTTAAATCTTTTTAGTCTTAAAGCATTTGTAAGCACAGATACTGAACTTAAACTCATAGCAGCAGCTGCTATCATTGGATTTAATAATGGTCCTCCGAATATATGAAGTACTCCCATAGCTACTGGAATGCCTAATACATTATATCCAAATGCCCAGAATAAATTTTGTTTTATATTTCTTATAGTAGCTTTACTTAACTTAATAGCTGTTGAAACATCTCTTAAGTCACCCTTCATTAAAACTATATCTGCTGACTCTATAGCTACATCAGTTCCAGTACCGATTGCTATCCCTATATCAGCTTGAGCAAGTGCTGGAGCATCATTAATACCATCCCCAACCATAGCAACTTTTCTGTTTTCTCCTTGAAGTTTCTTAACCTCATTAGCTTTATCTTCTGGTAAAACTTCTGATAATACTATATCAATTCCAACTTGTTTAGCTATAGCATCAGCAGTCTTTTTGTTATCCCCTGTAATCATTGCAACCTTAATCCCCATATTATGAAGATTTTCTATTGCTTCTTTACTACTTGATTTTACTGTATCTGCAACAGCAACAATTCCCTCTAACTTATTATCTATAGCTATATACATAGGTGTTTTACCTTCTTGAGCTAATTTATCTGACTCTGTTCCTAGTGTTCCGACTTCTATAGAATTTTCATTCATTAATTTTAAATTACCAAGCAATATAGTTTTACCTTCTATATCAACCTTTATTCCATGTCCAGGAATAGCGCTAAAGTTTTCAATACCCTTAAATTCTAGATTCTTTTCTTCAGCTTCTCTTACTATCGCTTCTCCAAGAGGATGCTCTGAACCCTTCTCTGCACTAGCTGCAATAACTAAAAGCTCATCTTTAGAATAATTAGTTGTTATGATATCAGTAACCTTTGGTTTTCCTTCTGTAATAGTACCTGTCTTATCAAATACTATAGTGTCTACCTTATGAGTGATTTCTAAAGCTTCTCCACCTTTAATAAGAACTCCATTTTCAGCTCCCTTACCTGTACCAACCATAATAGCAGTTGGAGTTGCTAGTCCTAAAGCGCATGGACAAGCTATTACGAGAACTGAAATAAATATTGTTAAAGCAAATACAGGAGTTTCTCCTGCTATAAGCCACCCTATAGCTGCAAATATTGCAAGTCCTATTACTATAGGAACGAAGTATGAAGATATTACGTCAGCCATTTTAGCAATTGGCGCTTTTGAACCTTGGGCATCTTCTACGAGCTTGATTATTTGTGCTAAAGCTGTATCTTTTCCAACCTTTGTTGCTTTATATTTAATAAAACCTGTTTTATTAATACTTGCTCCAACTACTTTACTTCCAATAGTTTTTTCTACAGGTATACTTTCCCCTGTAAGCATAGATTCATCAACAGCCGTACTACCTTCTATTACTTCTCCATCTACTGGTAGCTTTTCTCCTGGTTTAACTAATACAGTATCTCCAACAATAACTTCATCTATCGGAATAACTAATTCCTTATCATCTCTAATTATAGTTGCTGTCTTTGGAACTAGTCCCATAAGCTTTTTAATAGCTTCTGAAGTTTTACCTTTTGAAACAGCTTCTAAATATTTACCTAAAGTTATTAATGTAAGAATAGTAACAGCAGCTTCATAATATAAATGCATAGCATATGAACTATCTCCATTATATATCTTATAAGTACCAAATAAACTATATACAAAAGCGGCTATAGTACCTACTGTAATTAAAGAATCCATATTAGGAGATAATTTAATTAAATTCTTTGTCCCTACATAATAAAATCTATATCCTATTATCATAACTGGAACTGTTAAAACAAGCTGTACCAATGCAAAATTCATCGGATTCATCATAGGATCAATAATATGAGGTAGTGGCATTCCTACCATATGCCCCATAGTTATTATAAGTAATGGTAGAGTAAATACAGTTGATGCTATAAATCTTATAAAAAGTTTCTCTTTATCAGTTTTCTTTTTCTTATCATCTTTTATTTCTTCTTCTCTTATAAGTTTATATCCAGCCTTTTCTACTGTTCGCTTTATATCACCATAGGTAACTAAATCTTCATCAACAGTAATTGTTAATTTTTCAGTTGTTAAATTAACTACTGAGTCAATTACCCCATCCATCTTTTTAGTAACTCTTTCCACTCTATTTGAACATGCAGAGCATGTCATTCCTTCAACTTTATAGGTATGAACCTTAGTATTTTTAATTACTGTATACCCTAGATCATTAACCTTCTTTTCTATATCTTGTTCACTTAATTTATTTTCATCAAAATTAACCGTTAAAGTTTCCGTTGTTAAATTAACATTTGCATCTATTATACCATCCATCTTTTTAACTCCCCTTTCTACTCTATTAGAGCATGCAGAGCAAGTCATTCCACCTATTTTATATTTCTTATTCATTTTTTATATCACCTCTTATCATTACTTTGATATTTTCTCAAATATTTTCATAATTTCATCTATCTTTTCTTCACCTTTATTTTCTAATATTGCATCGGAAACACAGTGATTTATATGTCTTCTTAGGATTTGCATATTAGCTTTTTTTAATAATGATTGTACTGCTATTATTTGGTTTGAAATATCAACACAATATCTCTCATCTTCAATCATATTTATTATTCCTTCAATTTGTCCTTTAGCTACTTTTAAACTTTGAATAGCATTCTTTCTTTCGTCCATATTTCCTCCTTACCCCCTCCCAGGTGGGGGGTGTGTTTTAACCTCATTATACTCTTTTTTTTCTAACTGTCAATAATAGTTTTTCAACTTTTCAAATTTAAATTCAAATAAAAATAGAGTTATACAAAAATCTGTATAGCTCTATTTTTTATATAGTAATGATATTCTTATTAAACTGTGTGAATTAAAGTTAATCTATCTTCTAAGTATAATTCTTTATTTTTATGAAGCAGATTTTCTCTCATTTTTTATTGTTATAGTTAATGTAGTGATTAAACCACCCCAAAGGACTACTGCTCCTAATGCGAAAAATATTATTGATGTTCCTGTCATATTAAATCGCAACCTCCTCTTCTTCATCTACTTTATTCAAATCTTTATTTTTCCAAGGTTTCTTACTAATTAATAATCCTAATATTATTCCAAAGCCAATAACTGCCCATCCATATAGAAGCGTTGCCGCAAGTGGATATCCTGCATATGGATTCTTAAATTCAGCAGTTAAACTCTGTACTAGCATTATTATTAACATCATTGGTGTTACAAACTTAACTATAAAATCCCACCATTTTCCGATTCTAAAATATGATATTTTATTTACATGATTTCTTATAACTTCTGGTTTAATTATCCATCCTATTAATATAGCTTCAAGTAAGCCTACTCCAACTATAGCATAGCAATTTACAAAGTTATCAATTATATCTAATAAGTATAAACCTGCACCTGTAGCAAAAATAGCACTCATTGCCACACCTAAAATACAAATTCCTGAAACTACCTTTTTACGCTCCCAATTTGTTTTATCTATCACCGATGATGCTATAGCTTCGACTAATGATACTACTGAAGTTAATCCTGCAAAAACTAAACAAGCAAAGAATAAAACTGCTAATATAGTTCCCCATGAACCCATAGCTGTAAATACTTCTGGGAATACTACAAAGGCAAGTCCAACTCCACTTGAAACAACCTCATCTATTCCAACACCTTGACTTGTTGCCATAAATCCTAAAATAGCAAATACACCTATAGCACATAAGAACTCAAATCCACAATTTGCAAAAGCAGTCATGAAAGCACTATTATTTATATCTGTTTTCTTAGGTAAGTAACTTGAATAAGTCATCATTATTCCCATTGCTAAGCTTAATGAATAGAATACTTGTCCATAAGCTGATATCCAAACCTTCGGATCTGTAAGCCTGCTCCAATCTGGAGTAAATAATTTATTTAATCCTAAAGTAGCTCCTTCTAAAGTTACTCCTCTAACAACTATAATAACCATTATCCCTATTAATATCGGTAATAATACTTTATTTAATTTCTCAATTCCACCTTTAACACCTTTATAACATATAAACCAACCTATTCCCCAAACTAAAAATATTCCTATAAGAACAGCCCATATAATATTTCCTAGCTCAAACGGTGAACTAGTAAGCTGTAAAAAGTCATTATGGAAAAATGCATCTGTATTACTTCCCCAGCCTTTATTAAAGCTTAGTGTAAAATATTTCATAGCCCAACTTAATATCATTGAATAATAACTTAAAATAAAAAATGCTGTAACCACTGGCCACCATCCAAGCCATTCCCACTTTTTATTTGCTCTAGCAATTGAAAGAGGTGTTGATCCTCTAAATTTATGCCCCATTCCATATTCAAGTATTAATATAGGTATACCTGCTGTAAATATAGCAACAAAGTATGGAACTAAAAAAGCTCCTCCTCCATTTTCATAAACTACATATGGAAATCTCCATATGTTTCCTAATCCTACTGCCGATCCTACTGCAGCCAAAATAAATCCTAATTTCGATCCCCATTGTTCTCTTGAGTTATCCACTATTCGTCCTCCTTCGGTTAATAACTGGTTTTTTACCTCTTATTTCTCTTGTCTATATATTATATCATTTTGATAGTTTTTTCAAGAACTTTATGGTAAATTTATATATATCAGCATTTATATTTATCATTTTATTAATTATGGTTTATTTATTTAACCATTTTGTTAATTTAAATATCAAAAAAACTCTTTAAATTGAAGATTTATCAATTAAGTTTTATTTTTTATATACCTAACTTTTTTCTTTTTAAGATCATAAAAGAATACTACTTAAAATTGCTTAAAAAGTTTTTCAATAATATTAAAAACAAATAAAAAACTAGTAGAATTAAAATTAATCTACTAGTTTTTTTATTCCTATTTAACTTTTACCTAGTGCAACTCATCACTTTCAACGTCATTAAAAATATCCTGTGTATTATTTAAGAAAAATATTGCTACTTTATCAATATTTGAATCAGTTACATACTTCTCATAAATATCATACATTAACTCTGAATTACTTTTATCTGGTTGGTATTTAAGTAGTATATTTCCTATACTGGTTCCTTCTATATTAAAATCTTTATATATCTTATACTTTCTATCTGTTGGTATAGCTGTTATTCTTAAAACCTCATTTCCTGGATAAAAGAATATCTTAACCTTTTCAAAAACAACAACTCCATATCCATTATCAAAGTTTATATTATTATATCCTCTTTTATCTAAATAACTTTTTGTAATATTAATTATATTTGTTCTTCCCATATAAACCCTCCCAATTTTTTCATACCATTCATTTGTTCCTTATAAAATTCTACATATAAATTATATCATAAGCTATAAAAAAGAAGAACATTTAATATGTTCCTCTTTCTTTATCAACCTATTTTATATCTTTTATACATAGATACTTTTTACACGATACTTGTCCAACATTTAGCCTTATGCTTTATTTTGACAACCACAAACTTTTATCTTTTCTATTACAAACTTTTTAACTTCATCAATTCCTGCTTTATTATATTTCTTAGGATCTATTGTATCAGGATTTTCTTTAAGATACGTATTTACTCCATGCGTATAAGCAATTCTTAATTCTGTTGCATAATTAACTTTACAAATTCCTCTCTTAATTGCCTCTTGTACCTTCCAATCTGGAATACCTGATCCTCCATGTAATACAAGTGGAACTGATACAACTTTTCTTATTTCTGAAAGTCTTTCTAAATCTAACTTAGGTTCACCTTTATACATCCCATGAGCTGTTCCTATTGCAATAGCTAATGAGTCAACACCTGTTCTTTCAACAAACTCTTTAGCTTCTAATGGATCTGTATATAAATCTCCATCTCCACCATCTAAATCATCTTCTTTGCCTCCAACTTTTCCAAGCTCAGCTTCAACCGCTACTCCTGAAGGTTTACACATATCTACAACTGCCTTTGATATTTCTATATTACTCTCAAAATCACTATGAGATCCATCTATCATAATTGAAGTATATCCTGCTCTAAGTGCTTGAGCTGCTAACTCAAAGCTTGACCCATGATCTAGATGCATAACTACTGGAACCTTCGCTTTACTAGCAGCAACTTTTGCATTTGCTAAAAAGTAATCAAGACCTGCATATTTTACTGTAGATGGAGTAGTTTGCATTATAACAGGAGCATTCATCTCCTCAGCTGCACTAATAACAGCCATAACCATCTCCATATTTTCAACATTAAATGCGCCTATAGCATAATTCCCTTCTTGAGCTTGTTTTAAAATTTGTTTAGTTGTAATTAATTCCATAATACCTCTTCTCCCTCGATTTTTACTTTGTATATGCTAAATTTATATTTTTTTCATTTTATTAACAGCTACTATATTAAGAACTCCTGAATAGATACTATATATAGCTACTATTCCACTTAAAATCATAAAACCTATATTAAAGTTTTGTTGTATTGCATTTAGTACGATTAATATACTTAATAGCATATATGCACATGCTTTCATCACTATTTTTTCTTTTTCTTTGCTTCTAACAATAACTTCTAACTTAGAAACCTTTTTATCTCTCTTAAAATTCTTTATTGATTTTAGCTTTTTTAGATATATTGCTCTAAAATATAGTTCTACTAAAACTACAGCTCCAACTCCTATAATAAGAGTATTCTGTAATGACTTAAAATAGTCTCCTAACAAGATTAAAACTATAACAATAATTGAATATCTGTAATATAACAATCTAAACTTTTGCTCTACTTCTTTTGATATAATATAGCCTTTCTTATCAAAGATATTGTAATAAACCGTATTTCCATATACGTCTAAATACAAATTATTTCCTGCCAAATTAGTAACATGTTTCTTCATTACAACATCGCCTTTCCTAAACAATATGTTTGATGTACAGAATAGTCATGATTAAGAACTACCAAATCGCTATCATACCCGACCCCTATTCTTCCCTTACGGTTGTCAATTCCTAAACATCTTGCAGGATTTACAGTACATGCATTAATTGCATAATTAAATGGTACCATCGCTTCTTCAACTAATATTCTAAGCCCTTCATTCATCCTTAATGTAGATCCAGCCAATCCTTTAGTATCAACTAAATGAGCACTACCATCTTCATATATTTCTATTTCATTTCCACCAAAAATAAATTTAGTTCCAGGCTCATACCCTTTAGCCATTAATGCATCTGTAACCATAATTCCGTAATCTGGTCCCTTAGCATTGAAAAAATTATATAGAGCTGCTAAAGTTGAATGATTTCCATCACAAATAACTTCACCATACATTCCTTTAATTCTATAAGCTGCTCCAACTAGTCCATTTTTTCTATGATTAAATGGAGTCATTCCATTATATACATGGGTTTGTGATCTAGCTCCATGTGCAAAAGCAAGTACAGCTTCTTCATAAGTTGCTGCAGAATGTCCTATACTTGCAACTATTCCATTTTTAAACAAGTACTCTGTAAGCTCATAATCCTCATCCGTTTCAGTTGCCAAAGTTACATATTTTATTAATCCTTTTGCTGCTCTTTGATAAGCTTGAAATTCTCTTACTGTAGGTTTAGTAATAAACTGCTTCGGTTGAGCTCCTTTATACTCCATATCAAGATATGGTCCCTCAAAATGTATTCCTAATATTTCGGCTCCATCATATCCTTCCTCTACAACCTTAGCTACATTAGCCACAGCTTTAGTAAGAACTTCATTACTTTGAGTTATAGTTGTTGGTAGTATTGATGTAACTCCCTCACTAACTATACCCTTTGTCCAATTTCTAAGACCTTGTTCATTAGCATCATTTGTATCAAAGCCATATGCTCCATGACAATGAACATCTATAAATCCTGGAACAATTCTCCTATCACCATAATCTAGAGCTCCGCTCTTTTCATTATAGTTATAAATATTAATTATTTTATTATAATCAATCTCAATTTGAGCTGGAATAAATTGATCTGCTATCCAAACTTTTTTACTTTGTATTAACATAGTCATCCTCCTTGTATATCATTACTTTAATTATACATAAGTTTATTTTTCTAATATTTGCACTTTTTAACATACATATTATATCTTTCAGCACTTCCATTGTATTTAAATAGCTCTTCATTATAATTAAAATTAATAAAGCTCAGCTTAAAATTTATAAAGTTTAAAATACAGTGGAGGGGATATTTTTATGAATATATTTAATATTAATGAAGAGCAAATGAAGAAAACACTTTCCTCATTTACTTTAAAAGAAATTTACCAACAACCTAAAACATGGTTAAAAACATTAAATCAAATTAAAGAAAGCAAACAAGCTATACAATCTTTTATAGATAAAGTTATCAAATGTGATGACTTTGATGTTATCTTAACCGGTGCTGGTACTAGTGAGTTTATTGGTAACTCATTATATTCTTACTTAAATAAGGAATTAAATTACAAGGTTAAATCTTATGGAACAACAGATATAGTTGCTACACCTGAAAATTATCTTTCAAAAACTAAGCCAACATTATTAGTAAGTTTTGGCCGTTCAGGTAATTCTCCAGAATCAATAGGTGCTGTTGAAGCTGCTTCTGTAGTTTGTAATAATTTATATAATTTATTTATTACTTGCAATAAAGATGGTGCACTTTCTAAAATGGCAGATGAACTTGATAATTGCTATGCAATAAATCTTACTGATGAAACTCATGATCAATCATTTGCTATGACTTCTAGTTTTTCAAATATGTATCTAGCTGCATATCTTTGCTTTAACCTAGATGAACTAGAGCAAAAAGAATCCATGTTAAATAAAGTTTGCTCTTCTACTCAAAATTTCTTAGATAATAATTATAAAATTGCATCTAAAATAATTGATGAATTTAATTTTGAAAGAATAGTTTATTTAGGTAGCAATACATTAAAAGGTATATCACAAGAATCTTCATTAAAGATGCTTGAATTAACTGCTGGAAAAACAGTTGCAGTGTTTGATACTCCATTAGGATTCAGACATGGTCCAAAATCTATCATTGATGATTCTACATTAACAGTCGTTTATGTTAGTAACGATGAATATACTTATAAATATGAATTAGATTTAATTAGAGAGATCAGTTCTCAAAGAAAGAATAATAAGTTAGTAGTTGTATCAGACAAGCATTCAGAAGAATTAGACACTTTAGCTGATTACACAGTATCTTATAATATTAATTCAAATGCAAATAATGCTGAGTTAGGTTTAGCATATATTACATTTGCACAAACTTTAGCAGTATTAAAATCTTTATCAATGGATTTAACACCAGATAACCCTTGCCCATCTGGAGAAGTAAACCGTGTTGTTAAAGGTGTTACATTATATCCATATACATGTAAATAAAAATAACTTATAAGGAATTGAGAGAGGATGAATAAATATGGTTGGATTAATAATTAGTGGTCATGGAAACTTTGCATCAGGTTTACGTTCTTCTTTAAAACTAATTGCAGGGGAACCAATTAATGTTGAATATGTAGATTTTGAAGAAACAGACTCAACAGAAACTCTTAAAGAAAAATACTATACTTCTTTAAAATCTTTAGATAATTGTGATAGTATCTTAGCTCTTGCTGATTTAGCTGGAGGTTCACCTTTTAAAACTCTAGTTGAAGTGAAAACAGAAATTAATAAACCTATGGAAGTAATAGGTGGAACAAATTTACCTATGGCCCTTGAAATATCTATGACTAAAGATATGATAGATGATTTATCTTTATTATCAAAAAGTGCTTTAGAAGTTGGAAGAAGCGGAATTTTAAAATTTGAATTTATTGTACATGAAGATGTTGAATGCGAGGATGGTATCTAATATGATAAATTGGGAAGTTGTTATGTGGACATGTATCACAGTAGCAGTATTAGTAGGAATAGCAGCTATGATATTATTATTTATCTCAGCAAAAAACCTTAAAAAAAGAACATCTGAAATTAAAGAATTTCATATTGAATTAAAACCTGGAACTAAAGTTATGTTCTGTGGTGGCGTTTATGGTAAAGTAGTTAAAGTAGGAAATGATACTGTAGATGTAGAAGTTGCTAAAAATGTAGTAGTTACTGTATCTAGATATGCTATTCAAAGTGTTGCTTAAAAAATAAAGTGCGAGCGAAATTCACTGGTGAAAGGTCGACTTCACGAAGTGAAAAGGCTACTAGCGTAGCAGGGAAAAGTTAACTTAACTTAAAGTGAAAGGTACTAATGTAGACACTTTTTACTATTGCCATAGGCAATATTTTCACTGTCACGTCAGTGACATTTTCCCCTTTTACGAAGTCAAACTTTTCACCAAAGTGCCTCGCACTTTATTTCAATTGCTTAATTAAGACTTAAATACAGTTTGTGCATATTCACTAGGACTTATCTCAAAGTGTTGAGTAAAAGCTCTTGAAAAGTAATGAATTGAACTAAACCCTAACATAAATGCTATTTCACTAATAGTATATTTATTTTCTTTTATTAATAGTTTACTTTTAGCTAACTTTAAATCATTAATATACTTTTTAGGCGAAGTATTTAAATTATTTTTAAATAATGTTTGTAATGAAGACCTAGATACTGAAAACTTACCACAAAGTTCTTCAATTGTAATAGGTTCACAGACCATCTTATCAATATAAGCTAAAATTCCTTCTAATAGTTCGTCTTGAAAATATTGCTGAGTTTCAGTGGGTAATTTATCTGACTCTGTACCTAAATAATCATACTGGAATAATCTAATAATTATTTCATGAAAATTACTTAATATTAAATTCTGCGTATAAGGCAACGTAGATGATATATTTTTTGCAAAGGTTCTTATTGCCTTGTATAACTCTTTTCTACAGTGAAATACTCTATTGCAAATTAAACTATCATCTTTACATTCCATATCAAACATAACAGTTAAGTATGAACATGATGAATCGCTATTTACATTCTGAGTATGAAGCTGATTTTTTCCATAAATAATCAAGTCATAAGAATTCAAAGTATAACTTACATTATCAATTGATGTTTCTAATGTTCCGTTATCTACAAAGGTTAATTCATATATATTATGTCTTTCACCTTTAAACTTATAGTTTGGACTTTTTATTGTATAATAATATGCCATTATTTCTGGTATATTAATTGTTGGTAAAATTCTATTATACTCATATGGTGGATTTAGAAATTCAATGTTTAAATTATAGTTAGGTGGAATTATTAAATTAAATTTTACCTGATCCATCATAGGAATTATATTGAAATACATATTAGCCTTAATTTCTAAATTCCTATGTATTCCAAATAATTTAAATTCTCCATCACTTGAATCACCAATTAATATATAAGCCATTCCATCCTTGACCTCTACATACACTGGTTCTGAAAAATGATACAAACTAGAAATTACTCTATCAGTAGTTACCACTTCCCTTTGTATCAATTCATCACTATGCAGATCCTTTGGTTCATCATAAATAGAACCGTATTTTTTAAATTGAGCGCTTGATGTTTTATCATACATAGCAAATCCCCTCTCTCATTTTAAATATTTATCATATTGGAACTCGAAAATCTTCTCAACGGAAGGTTGTCCTAACATAATATATTCATAATTTCACTTCATTATGATATACATAATATTTTTAATAAAAACCCTTACGATAAATATATAAATACCCTATTTAATTCTATTCTTTTATACAACTATATTGTAATATAATTATAATCTTTGTCAATTATTTACTATCATTACAATAATGCCTATTTTTCGCGTTTTATGCTTTGAAATTATATTTAACATAAAAAAATCATCGTATTTTTAACCTTTTTGTAAACGTTGTTAAAAAACATAAAACAATTATTAAAAAATCCAAAGATTCCATCTTTTGTTAGTTTTATAATAAATATAAAGAGTTAATAACTTTTTACAATTTGTTAATAAAGGAGGTGAAAATATGCCAAATATCGTTTTAACAAGAATAGATAACAGATTAATTCATGGACAAGTTGCAACTCAATGGTGTAGTTCCATCGGAGCAAACCTAATTCTAGTTGCTAACGATGTTGTTGCTGGGGACAAGCTTAGACAAGGTTTAATGGATATGGCTGCTCCATCTTATGCTTCAACTCGTTACTGGACTCTTGAAAAAACTATAAGCACAATTCACAAAGCTAGCGCAAAGCAATTTATCTTCATAGTTTGCGAAACTCCTTCTGATGTATTAAAGCTAGTTGAAGGCGGTGTTCCAATAAAGAAAGTTAATATTGGAAATATGCATATGGCTCAAGGTAAGAGACAAGTTGCTGGTTCTGTCGCGGTAGATGATAAGGACGTAGAAGCATTTAGAAAATTAAAAGACTTAGGTGTAGAACTTGAAATTAGAAGAGTTCCTACTGAAAGTGCAGAAAGCCTTGATAAACTATTCAAATAATACCTTTTTAAGGTCATTATAAAAAAACTAAATATTAAATAAGGGGGATTACAATAATGGATTTTAATGTAGTACAAATCTTATTGGTTGCAGTATTTGCATTTATTGCAGGTATAGACCAATTCAGTTTCTTAGAATCATTATACCAACCAATTGTATCTGGTGCTGTTGTCGGTGCAATTCTTGGTGATTTACAAACCGGTCTTATAGTAGGTGGTACTTATCAATTAATGACAATCGGAAATATGCCAATCGGAGGAGCTCAACCTCCAAATGCTGTTATTGGTGGAATAATGGCAGTTGTATTTGCTATTTCTTCTAAACTAGATCCAGCTGCAGCTGTTGGACTAGCTGTTCCATTCGCATTAATCGGACAATATTGTGTAACTTTACTATTCACAATCATGTCTCCATTAATGTCAAAAGCTGATAAATATGCTGAAGATGCGAATACAAAAGGAATTGAAAATCTTAACTATCTAGCAATGGGTGCTTTAGGATTATTCTTTGCTTTAGTAGTTGTTATCGGTTTAATCGGTGGTGCTGCTGCTGGTAAAACATTAACTGCATTATCTGAACAATTTGCTTGGTTCATGAGCGGACTTAGTGCTGCTGGTGGAATGATGCGTTATGTTGGATTTGCAATACTTTTACGTATCATGTTATCAAACGATTTATGGGGTATTTACTTCGCTGGTTTTGCTCTAGCAACAATAATTGGAAAGATAGACGGATTAAGTGGTTCAGCTCTATTAATTATCGCATTTATCGGAATCGCTGTTGCTATCTATGACTTCCAAACTAACGTAAAAATGAAGAGCAGTGCAGCTTATGCACCAGTAGGGGGAGGAGATGACGAAGATGGAATTTAATTCAACTCAATATAAAGATTTAACTCCAGCTAAACAACTTGACAAGAAAACTTTAAACAAAATGGTTTGGCGTTCATTATTCCTACAAGCTTCTTTTAACTATGAAAGAATGCAAGCTGCAGGATGGTTATATGGTATATTACCTGGATTAAAAGAAATTCATACTAATAAAGATGATTTATCTAAATCTATGAAACACAACCTAGAATTCTTTAATACTCACCCATTCTTAGTAACTTTCGTTATGGGTATAATTCTTTCTTTAGAGCAACAAAAAGCAGATACAAATACTATCAGAGCCGTAAGAGTTGCTGCTATGGGACCTTTAGGTGGAATCGGAGATGCTATCTTCTGGTTTACACTAGTTCCAATTACTGCTGGTATCACTGCTAATATGGCAATCAATGGTTCACTAGCTGGTCCAATATTATTCTTATTAATCTTCAATGCTGTTCAATTTGGTGTAAGATATTGGTTAATGCACTGGTCTTACAACCTAGGTTCTAAGGCAATTGATATTTTAACTAAGAATGCTAAAGAATTTACACGTGCTGCTTCTATGCTAGGTGTATTCATAGTTGGTGCTTTAACTTCTAACTATGGTGCAACTAAATTAGGAATCGTAATACCAAATGGTGAAGCTCCAATCGATATTCAAGCTATATTAGATGGTGTATTACCTCAAATGATTCCTCTAGCTTTAACATTATTATTATTCTTCTTACTTAAGAAGAAAGGTTGGAAGCCAGTTACTTGTATAGCTCTTTTACTTGTAATCGGAATCGTTGGTGCATTTATTGGTCACTTAGGTGGCTTCACAATGTGGGGATAAAATAATATCTTTTTAATACTTAAAAGGAGTTGTTAATAACAACTCCTTTTATTTGTACATACTATAATTTTTTTACTATTTCAATAAACTCATCATCGCTTTCAGCTTGGATAAATGTTCTTTTAGTATATCCAAGTACTATTCCATCTCGTCCTCCACATTCTCCAATACATCTATAATCAATATTATCTTTTCCAAATTCCTTTTCTAATCTATCTATATTTATTCCTGAACATTCTGGACATACACTTATCATACTACACACCTCTTTTTATATTTCCTTCTTTATTATAAGAATATACTGTTTAAATAGAAAAGTAAAATTAAATATAATTAAGTCACAAGTGTTCATTTTAAATTGTAGATTTATATAGCAATTCTTTTTAATGAAGAAACTACTATTTTATATAAGAATATACCTGCTATTGAGTTTATTATTACTGCTGGCAATACTACAGTTGTAAATAGTATTCCAAAATTCATAGGAAGTCCAACTAAAATTTGTGCTGATACTAAAAATGTTGTGCCACTAATTAAAGTTCCTAAACTAAATATTATTGCTATTATACTTAACTTCATATTATTAATTTCAAATCCTCTTTTTACGAATTGTTTCATAAATATCATTAAGATATATATTAGATTTACTGTAACTATCTTATCTATTATATTAGGAACTTGTCCTAAAGGAAACTTTGTGGTTAAAGCAGTAAAAATTCCAGTTACTATTCCAGCAATTAATGATGTTTTATAATCTCCAAAATTTATAATCATTACAATAAACAACATAGCTAATGCAAAATCTGGTTGCATAGGTATTCCTAAAGCAGGTGTAATTTGATGTAAAATCGCTCCTATTCCTAAAAGTAAAGCATTGATAACTATTTTTTTGTATTACTATTTCTTTTCATTTTATTATTCCTCCAAATATATTTATATTCTTTTTTAATTACTTCCAAGTCTTCTTTACTTGATAAGAAACTTCAAACCATAAACTCACCTCCAAAATAAACACCTATAATTAAATATAGAATAAAAAAACTCCGTCCTATAAAAATAGGACGGAGTTATAATCCGCGGTACCACCTAAATTGCTATTATAAAAATATAATAAGCCTCTCAATTTCGAATACTAACATATTCTATCTGCTATAACGTGCAGCTCACGGTGCCAGTACTTTACAAAACTGTATTTCCCTTTACTTCTAAGAGGCCCATTCACAAAATTTCTTCTTGTTAGGATCTCACCATCCCTAACTCTCTTTAATGAAGCTTGATTTCGCTACTCTCCCTCATCTCTGAATTTGTAATATATTATATATTATATTTGAAATTCTTTATTTTGTCACAATAAATTTTATAAATAGTATAAATGCTACACTTTCCTATTTAGTGTGCAATTACTTAAAATTATACTTTGTCATTATACTTTCTCTATTTTTAGCTATATCATTATAATATTCATAATAAGATAGTGCTAAATAACTTCCTGTAATATTTACTACATTGCCAAACCCTAAATTTTGTAAGGCTAATACTGCATTATAACTTCTTTGTCCTGTTCTACAGTGTAAATATACAGGTCTATCTTTAGGTATTTCGTTTACTCTATCTCGTAATTCACTTAATGGAATATTAATCGCTCCTTTTATATGACCATTTTCATATTCCATTCTTTCCCTAACATCAATTATATAAGCTTCTTCCTCAACCAGTTCTCTTACTTTATCAACATTAACTTGTTTAAATTCTCCATTTAAAAGATTTGATGCTACATAGCCAGCATAATTAACTACATCTTTTGCTGTTCCAAATGGTGGTGCATAGCATAATTCTAAATCTTTTAAATCTTCTACTGTAGCACCAAACTTAATAGCTGTAGCTATGACATCAATTCTTTTTATTACATCGCCTTTACCTATAGCTTGAGCTCCTAACACTCTTCCTGTAGGAACTTCAAATATAAGCTTAAAATGCATTGGTGATGAGTCAGGCATTATTCCTACTTTATCTGACGGAATAATTCTAACTATATCATATTTTATCTTCATATCTAAAACTTTAATTAAAGATTCATTTAATCCAGTTGATGCTGCATTATAATCAAAGACTTTAATGGCAGATGATCCAATGTATCCTTTATTAGCAGTTGTTTTACCATTTATATGATCTGCTACTGTTCTAGCAGCTTTTTGTGCAGGACCCGCTAATGATAATTTTGTACTCATGCAAGTTAATGCATTATATACTTCTATTGCATCTCCTACTGCATATATATCTTCATCATTAGTTCTATAATTACTATTTACTTTTATTGCTCCAGTTTCTCCAATTTCTAATCCAGCAGCTTTTGCTAATTCAACTTCTGGAGTTACACCGATTGCCATAACTATAGCTTTTGCATCTATATTCTTTCCTGAATCTAAAACAATCTTATCCTTTTCAAAACTTATAACCTTATCTTCAATTATTAAATTTATCCCATGATCCATTATCTCTTTATGAAGAATTTGAACCATATCATAATCAAAAGGTTTTAATATTTGAGATGTTGCTTCTATTAATGAAACGTTATATCCGCCTTCAATTAAATTTTCAGCAACTTCAACTCCTATATATCCACCACCAATTACAGCAACATCCTTAACTTCTATTTCCTTAATAAATCTATTTAATTTATCAATATCAATAACGTTTCTTATAGTAAATACATTAACATTTTCTATACCTGGAATATTAGGCACTATTGGTCTTGCTCCTGGTGAAAGAATAAGTTTGTCATATTTCTCTCTATATACCTCTCCAGTAAGTATATTTTTCACTTCAATCTCTTTATTTTGTCTATCTATTGATACAACTTCACTATTTACCCTCGCCTCAATATTATATTGAGCCTTAAATTTTTCTGGACTCATAAGCACTAATCTATTTGGTGCTTCTATAGTTCCACTTAAATGATATGGAAGTGCACAGTTTGAAAATGATACATGAGGCCCCTTTTCAAACATTATGATTTTATCTTTTTCACTATTTCTTCTTAACCTAGCCGCTGCAGATGCCCCACCAGCAACTCCACCTACAATTAAAATTTTTTTATTCATCTCAATATCACCTCTTTAATTTCTATTTCTTCCTAAATATGACCCAATACCACCAGACACATTAATAACATCATATCCCATCTTAGCTAGCTCACTACATGCCATAGAACTTCTTCCACCTGATTGACACATTATATAGTACTCTTTATCCTTAGATAAATATTTTGATGGATTTCCTAAAAGGATTTTCATTGGAATATTCTTTGCACTCACAATTGAACCACTATTATATTCATAAGGCTCTCTTATATCTATAAGTTCAACCTTTCCTACTAAACTATCTATATCATTTACATTTATTGATTTTCCTGTATTTCTATTAAAAAATCCAAACATAACTTTTCCTCCTAAAATGTTGTTATTTATGTTTTTGAAATTTATTTATCTCTTGTATATCTATAGTTTACTCATAAATTCTTAAAACTTTTGTGACTTGATTACATTAATTCATTTAAATCTTTTATTATTTGTATTTTTCCTCTTGTAAGTTTTACATATCCCTCTTTTTCTAATTCCTTAAGCCGTCTGCTAATAACCTCTCTAGCTGAATCTAATTCAAAAGCTATCTCAGCATGTGTTGCATAAATATTTTTACTTTTTTTACTTATTAATAACTTTACCAACCTTTTTTGTAATGATTCATGCTTCACTTCTTCCTTAGTCCCAATTATTAAATTAAATTTAGAATGTAAGTCTCTATACATTTCTTTTAAAAAATCCACATTATTCAAAAGGTAATTTTCAACTATATCAAATGGTATAATACAAATTCTAGAATCTTGTGTTGCTTTTCCTATTATATTTAATGGTTCACACTTCAAAAAGCAACTTAATGCCTCATGGCAAAGCTCCCCTCTTCCAATATTATAAAGATTAGTTTCTTCACCATCATATCCTATCCTTTGAATCTTAATATCTCCACTTAAAACAAATAAAAAGCCTGTACAACTAGTTCCATTGGTAGTTAAATGTTCACTGGCTAATAACTCTTTATAAATTACTTTTTTACTTATTACTCCATTAAAACTTCTATCAACTTTTTTTAAAACTGGATAAGCTTCATATAAATCTTCTATATTATAAGTCATTTTTCTTTATCACCTCATATTAAAAATATACCCTTTTTCTACTTATACTCTTAGTGATTAAATCACATACAATATATATATTATAACCGTGTACTTATATTAAATTTTGTGAAAATTTATTTTTATGAAGGGGGATTTAATTGTGGAAAAAAAATTTATTCGAAAAAAAGCTTATGTAGATAAAACATACTGTGTTGCTTGTGGAATTTGTGAAAAAGCTTGTCCTTTTAATGCTATTACAATATATAAAGGAATTTACTCTAAAGTAGATTTTGATAAATGTGTAGGATGTAGTAAATGTGCAAAAGCTTGTCCTGCATCTACTATAGAAGTTAAATAGGAGGTTTTATACATTATTAAGAAAAATAAGAAAAAACATTGGTCTGAATATATGTGGATTTTATCTACCGTGTATTTATTTTTAGGACTTTTTAATATTTTATTTGCTTGGCTTGGTTTATTATGCTTCTCTATTCCATTGTTAATATCAATATTCGGTGGTGGAAAAACATATTGCAATAGCTACTGTGGTAGAGGTCAGCTTTTAAACACGCTAGGAAATAAATGTAAACTTTCTAGAAATAAACCTATGCCTAAGTTTTTGAAGTATAAATACTTTAGATACGGATTCTTAATCTTCTTTTTATCCATGTTTATTAATATGATATTTAACACTTACTTAGTGTTTAATGGTACCAACACACTAAAAGAAGTTATAACACTTCTATGGACCTTTAAGTTACCTTGGAATTTTGCCGATTATTCTCATATAACTCCATGGATTGCTCAATTTGCCTTTGGATTTTATAGTATAATGATAACTTCAACAATTCTTGGAATAGTTACTATGCTTATTTATAAGCCTAACTCCTGGTGTGTGTATTGTCCTATGGGAACTATGACTCAAGGAATATGTATAATTAAAGATAAAATTGAATTCTAAAAAAGAAGTGAAGGGCTTAAAATTATAGACCTTCACTTCTTTTCTATTTTAATATTCAAATTCGTTAGTTTCAGATACTTCTTTTATCCATCTTCCTGATTTCTTTACAGTTCTTTTTCCTGATTCTAAGTCTAAAGCTACAAATCCATATCTATTCTTAAATGAATTTGCCCATGACCAACAATCTATAAATGTCCATAAGTGGTATCCGAAGCAGTTTGACCCTTCTTGTATTCCTTTATGAAGATATGTTAAGTGTTCTTTTACGAAATCTATTCTGTAATCATCATTTATTACACCATTCTCATCTCTAAATCTTTCTTCACCTTCAACTCCCATACCATTTTCTGAAATATACCATGGAATATTATTATAATTATCTTTTATGTTAACAGCTACATCATACATTACTTGTGGTGCTATTTCCCATCCTCTATATGGATTCATTCTTTTTCCTGGCATATCATAATAATCAAAGAAAGTTTCTGGCATTATAGGTGCATTAACGTCTACTTCTGTTTCCTTAGCCTTTACTCTTCTTGGTTGATAATAGTTAACTCCTAAGAAATCTATTGGATTATTCTTAATTACTTCTAATTCTTCCTCAGTATATTCAGGCATTAAATTATTTTCTTTAAGTAATTCTACTAAATCACTTGGGAATGTACCATGAACTACTGGATCTAAGAACGATCTATTAAATATTCCATCTGCAATTCTTGATGCCTCTAAATCTTTTTCATCTTGAGATCTTGGATATGATGGAGTAAGATTTAAAACTATTGTTATTTCTCCACCTGTATTTAACTTTCTAAAAGCTTCAACTGCTTTTGAATGAGCTACTATAGTGTTATATCCAACTTGAATAGCTCTCTTGAAATCTACTATATTAGGATACATAAATTTATAAAGATATCCACCTTCAGCTGGAACTATTGGTTCATTAAAAGTACACCATTTCTTAACTCTATCCCCAAATAGCTCAAAACATTTAGTCGCATACTTAACATATAAATCTACAACCTCTTTATTTTCCCATCCACCTCTATTTTGTAATTCTATAGGCATATCAAAATGGAAAAGATTTATATACGGTTCTATTCCTGCTTCTATTATTTCGTTAATATAATTATTGTAAAACTCTACTGCAACTGGATCTACTTCACATGTATCGAAATTTTTTATAAGTCTTGTCCATTGTATTGATGTTCTAAAGCTAGTTAAACCGATTTCTTTCATAAGCTCAACATCTTCTTTATATTTTCTATAAGTATCACAATTTATCTCTGGACCTACACCATTATGAAATTTTTCTGGTTCAATTTGAAACCAATAATCATATATACTAAAGTTCTTTTTATCTGTCCATCCTTCAGTTTGTGGGCCTGAAGTTGCTGCTCCCCAAGTAAAATTTTCTGGAAATTTATATTTAGCCATAATCGTACCTCCAAATCTATTTTATTATCCTAATTCTAATATTTATCATAAAGATTTTCAGCATTTGTCTATACAAAATGAAATATAAATAACCTCTCACTGATTTATTGAAAATATTTTCTTACTGTAATATTATTAAAATATACTAAGCTAAAGGAGAAGTTAAATTTTGAAAAGTAAAGATATATTAAAAGATTTAATAGAAAGCATAGTTTGTGGTGAATTAGAAGTAAATTCAAAATTTCCTTCTGAAAGTAATCTTGCTCAAAAATATGAATGTAATAGACATACTATAAGAAAAGTAATGGATGTGTTAATAGAAAGAGGTTATGCTAGGAAATCTCATGGTGGCCCAACTTTTGTAAATGAATTACCTTGCACATATTCTTTAAATTTAAGCTCTCAATATGATCTTTATTCTGCTAAAGATATACATACTAAGGTTCTAAATTTAAAACAAATAGTTGCTGACGATAATATTTGTGAAAAATTACAAATAGATAAAGGGTCAAAGGTTTGGTATATAACTCGATTAAGATGTATTAATACAAAAATAGATCATATTGAATATATATATATGCCTATATCACTTTTTCCTAATCTTACAAAACCAAATTGTGAAGCAAGTCTTCTTTCATATATTGAATATGATAATGATTATGAAATTTCTCATGGCATAAAAAATATCTCTGCAGTAATCCTTACTAACGAAGAGATGGAGCTTTCTAATAAGCAAGATTCAAATCTAGCCATTCAAGTTGAAAATATAGGATATCTTACTAACGGACGAGTTTATGAATACTCTATAAATAAACATTTTAATAATTCTATAGTTTTTTATGCTAAAAGATAGTTTTTTCACTTCATATAGTTATTGAACAAATTAAGTAAGTAAATTATACCATATAAAAAATGATAAAATTAATAGTGTAAGAAATATAACATAGGCTTTAAAACTTTAACTCCTCGATTGGTTTCTATAGTTATTAATTTTATCATTTATAATATCATATTAGTTCACGTTTCGTTTAACTTGTAGTTATACTATGCACTTTTTTCTTCTTTCTCTAAGTCACAATTTCTCTTATCTAATGCCATTAAGAATGGGAACCATATAACTAATACTATTGCCATCTGTACTAATTGAAGTATTGAACCTGCAATAGAATTTGTAGCTAGGAATCCACTTATTAATACTGGTGTTGTCCAAGGAACTGCAACTCCTGTTGTTGCTGGTACTAATCCTGATGCCATTGCAAAATATGCTACTAAAGTTGCTACAACTGGGGCTATTATCCAAGGAATAGCTATTATTGGATTTAAAACTATTGGTAATCCAAATGTAACTGGTTCATTTACATTAAATAATCCTGCTGGTGCTGCTAGTCGTGCTATTTCTTTTAATTGTCTACTCTTCATAAATATTAATATAGCTAATATTACTATAAGAGTCATCCCAGTTCCACCAAGCCCAACTGTAAAAGTTTCTATAAATTGCTTTGTTATTATATTTGGCATTTCTGCTCCAGCTTGGAAAGCATTTAAATTTTCAAGTGATAAAGTATTCCATATAGGATCCATTACTGAATTTACTATAATTTGTCCATGTAATCCAAAGAACCATAGAATTTGAACTGCAAATATTGCTACTACTGTTGCTGCAATTCCACTACCTAATTTAGTTAAAGGTGTTTGTATTATTTCATATATAAAATCATGTGGATTTCCCCATGGAGTAAATGTAAATATTATATTTATTACTAAAAAAGTTGATAATGTAAAAACTGCTGGTATTAAAGCTGCAAAAGACTTAGATACCGCCGGTGGTACTGTATCTGGCATTTTTATTGTCCAATTTTTCTTTACAAAGAATGTATACATATATGCAGATAAAAATGCTGCTATCATACCTATAAACATTCCCTTAGCACCTAATCTATCTATTTGTAATACACTTCCTAAGTCTCCACCATCAGCAGTAGGAGTTAAAAGTAAGAAAGATACTAAAGAAATTGCTGCTCCGAATATAGGGTCTACCCCTTCTTCTTTACTAAAGTAATATCCAATACCTAAAGTAACAAAGATTGTTGTTATTGACATAGTTGTCATTGATGCTGGTCCTAAGAAAGTTTTTAAAGAATTTAATGTTTCTGGATTTAATATTTTATCTAAAAATGGTAAGTTAGCTATAACTAACATTATTGATCCAAATATTATTAATGGAAATGATATCATAAATGAATCACGTAAAACCCTTAATACCTTTAGATTATTAAGCTTTGTCCCAAATTCCATTATTTTACCTTCAAATTTTTGATAAAAGTTCATTTCTTCCCCTCCATATTGTAAACGTTGTTTTGATGAAACAAATATACCAAATACTTTTAGTAATAAAAATAATTGTATAGACAGATACATAATAAACATTGTCTATACAATCATTAAATTAATCTTAATTAACTTCTAATTTTTCAGTTTTTACATTCTCTTTAACTACCTTCATTAATACTCCTAATATCATTCCAACTGCCGCTGGAACTATCCATCCTAATCCTTGAGAGTAAAGTGGTAATCTTTCAAATAACTTTGTAAGCGCCTCCACTCCAACTCCAACTTGACCTAATGCATCTACTACACTAACAACACCAGTAAATATAATTGTTAATCTATACGCCATTGTATTTCCTTTAAACACTCTGTTCATCATCCCTAAAACTATCAGCATAATAGCTATTGGATAAATTGCATTTAATACCGGCACTGATATAGAAAGTATTTGTGTTAATCCCATATTTGCAATTCCCATACTTAATAATGCTAATATTCTAACAAAGCCTTTATAACTAACCTTAGACGTTAAAGTTGCAAAGTATTGGCTACAAGAAGTTATTAATCCTACACAAGTTGTTAAACAAGCAAGTGTAAATATTACTGCTAACAACACAGCTCCCGGTTTTCCAAATATATATGTTATTACATTAGTTAATGTTTGTGCACCATTTGCAGTTGTTCCAAATCTACCTCCGCTAGTTGCTCCTAAGTGACCTAAAACTGCATATATAGCTATTAATAAACTTCCAGCAATCACTCCGGCTTTTATAGAATTTGACACAACTAACTTCTCATCGGATACTCCTCTAGACTTTATAGCTAATGATATTACTATTCCAAAGTTTAATGCTGCTATAGTATCCATTGTTAAATATCCTTCTAGGAACCCTTTTACAAACGGAGATGTCACATACTCTCCTGTTGCTTCTCCATATGCTCCAATAGGTCTAAAAATACTAGCTATAAATATTAGTGAAATTAATACTAATAATGTAGGAGTTAAAACCTTCCCCATACGGTCTACAAGCTTAGCTGGTGATAAAGAAAGCCAATAAGCAACTGAGAAAAATACTAAAGTAAATAAAAATAATGCTAATGTTGTTGATATACTTTCTGGCAAATATGGCGCAACTGCCATTTCAAAAGGTAAACTTCCAGCTCTAGGTATTCCAAGTCCCGGCCCTATTGATAAATATATTAAAACTGTAAATACTGCAGCAAATGCAGGATGAACCCTCTTAGCTAGTGAATATAATCCTCCAGATTTTGCAACTGCCACAACTCCTAAAATAGGAAATCCTACTGCCGTTATAAAGAATCCTGCCATTGCCACCCAAGTAGCGCTACCTGCTGCTTGTCCTAAAAAAGGTGGAAATATTAAATTTCCTGCTCCAAAAAATAATGAAAAAAGCATTAAGCTTACTAATACTAAATCTTTTCTTGATAAATTCTTCATGATAAGTCCCCCAATAATCTATTATTCTTTATATCTATTACCTATTTTTATAATATCAATGTCTGTCTCCATTCGACCGCCCCCTTTTTCAGTTATCTAGATTACATTTGCCAATATAGGTATATATTTAGAGTTTCACTTAAATATAAAAAACCCGTCCCTTAATACAAAGGGACGGGGTTAACCGCGTTACCACCCTAATTCTATAAAATTAGCTTATAAAAAATAAACCTATTATAGCACTTAGTAAACGTACATTATAATACGCCTCTCTTTTAACGGTGAGCCTCCGGTAAAGATTACTCAATAACTTTTCACCTTTACTTCTCAGAGATGATTTTTCAGCTATATTTTGAACATTGGCTTGCAGCAAAATGCCAACTCTCTGTAGAACAAATCTATACTTACTTTTTCTCTTCAACGAATTTATTAAAATCAATTTCTAAATATAGAATATATTACCATTAAATCAATGTCAATACTATTTTTACATTTTTTAATCATTATTTATGTTATTTTATTATAATATTAAATATTTTTTAATTAATATATTCACTATAACTCATTTTTAATATCATTTTATTATATATAGCTTTATCGATTTTTAAGTGTTAAACCTTTTAAGCAATCCTATAAATATTTTTAAGTTATTTATAGTGATTCTTAATAATTATTATATATATCCTCATAAGTAAAATCTAATATCATTACTGGATTACTATTCGGATCTAACCATGTTAACAAATTTACTAAATTATTTTGTGGTATAGCTACACATCCATATGTGTAAATTCCCATATCACAATGAAGGAATATAGCTGAACTTTTTCCTGGTATTACCGGCCATCTATTATAATCTATTACAAGAGAATAATTGTAGTACCCCGGAAAATCTACTAGCTTTTCTGCAGAGTTCCATCTTCCATTTGGATCACCAAATTGCATTGTATTATAATATTCTTAATCTACATCATCAACCCAATATTCAGAACCATCTAATTCTCTATAAGGCACTCCACTTCCCGGATTACCATTGATTCCAAAAGCCTCTGTAACAGTATAAATACCTGTCGGTGTACATTTGTCCATTTCATATACTTCACTTGCATACTTCATTCCATTTTGACCTAATCTTGCAGCCACTCTATCTACTTCAAACCAATTGCCATTTCCATCCTTTTGCCACATAACTAGTTCTCCATATGACCCTCCATTACTTACTACAGTAATGATTTGACTTGAATTTTGCGCTGCTACTGTATTAGCTATACCTAATTTATTTTCTTGAATACCAGTAGAATTATTTATATCTTTTTCATACTCTACTTCTTCTATTACAGTTTCATCTTCCTTTAAAAGTTCTTTTTCTTTTTCAATATTACTAATTTTTTCTTTTAATTTATTTTCTAATGCCAAAATATCTTCATCTGGATAATCTCTTTTAAAAATCTCTATTAATGTTTTAGCCTCTTCAATATCCCTATCTATAGCTTCCTCGATTTGCACTTTAAAAATATTGATATTTTCCATTTCTTTTATATGATTATCTATATCACTCTGTTTTTGTAATAAACTTTCATTTAATTTTATAAATATATTATCCTTTAGCAATTCACTATAATCTTCTTTTAATAATTCTATAATTCCTTTTATTTCTATGCTATCTTTACATGAATCAATGTATCTATATGTTTCTAATATACTTCGATAATCTGTAATCTTCTTATCTAATTTATAACTATACTTTTCAGTAAGTTCATCTATTTTTTCAATTGCATCATCATAACTACCTTCAGATATCAAATCTTCAATTATAGAAATTCTTTTTCTTTCTTCAGCTTTAGCTACCCCAACATTAATTATACCAACTCCAGCTACTATGATTACTAACAGTATAATTATTAATAGTCTTCTCTTAATAATATAATCTTTTATTCTCCCCTTATTCCCTCCACTTTTTGTATTTGTGTATAACTAACTTTATTTTAACATCTTATTATTATGTTAACCATAACCTAATAAATTTTAAAGGAGTTACTTTACGTAACCCCTCAAAACTTTTTAACTTTATATAAGATTATCATTTTTTAATAAATTATATAAAGTTGGACTCAAATTAAATTGTTTCATAAGATTCTCAACTTCAACTAATACTTTCTCTTTCTTCTCCATAGATATATTCCCCTTAGAAGCTCTTATTAAAATATTCTTTGGAGAATGAGCAATATCTATAAATTCTAATAATTGAGTTTTATAACCTAAAGCTTCTAAAATATTGGCTCTAACTGAATCTGTCATAAGTGCAGCTATTCTTTCTTGAACTATTCCATATCTAGTTAAAATAGATAATTCCTCTGTTTTCATTTGAGCATTAAACTCATGCTGACAACATGGAACCGAAAATATCATCTTAGCATTCCATTTAATAGCATTATATAAAGCATAATCTGTAGCTGTATCACAAGCATGTAAAGTTATTACCATATCAACTTTATTATTATATTTAAATCCATTTATATCCCCAATTTCGAAGTGAAGATTTTCATAATTATATCTTTTAGCAATATCATTACATTTTTTTATTACATCTTCTTTAAGATCTAATCCTATCATCTTAACATTAATCTTTTTAATTTCAACAAAGTAATAATATAAAACAAATGTTAAATAAGATTTACCACAACCAAAATCTAAAATAGTAAGTTCCTTTTGATCAATCTTTTTAATTTCATCATCTATGATTTCTACAAATCTATTTATTTGTTTATACTTATCATATTTCGAATTTACAACCTTACCTTCTTTAGTAAATACTCCTAAATCTATAAGTGGCTGAATTAACATACCTTCTTTTAAAATATAATTTTTTTCTTTATTATGAGATTTATTAGCAACTTTTTTATTATCAGCACTTTTCTTACCTAAAAATACTTTTCCCTTTTTAGAAATTTTCATATCAAAAGTAGAATTTTCACTCCAAGCATTTACCTGCTTATATCTAGATTCTATATTTTCAAAAAGACTTTCTTCCAATTTTTCTTTATCTATATTTTCATGGAATACTTGTTTATCAGTATATCTTTCTATTTGATAATACTCTCTTCCTTTTTTCTCCTTTAATAAAAATACTATTTTATTATATTGAACATCACTTTTCATCTTGTTACTTATTACTACTTTAACGATATTTTCAGATACCATATCACAAATAGCTTTTCTTAAATCGTTCATATTAACACACCTTATCACTTCTAAATTTCTTATAATCTATACGATATATTATATCGTTATTTCTCTAAAAAGAAAGAGTATTCTTAACTAAAAAAAGGTGCTTTCGCACCTTTTAATGACTTATCTCTATTTTGTGATGTGCATCAACAGTAGCTTCTCCTGCTTTGAAGATTGCTATCTTTGTGCACAATGGTCCTATAAGCTCATATATAACCGTACCTGCTAGTATTATAGCTCTTATTGATGCTCCACAACTTGGCAATGCTTCTTGGACTATCATTGTAAGTCCTATTGCAACCCCTGCTTGAGGTACAAGCGTTAATCCTAAATACTTCTTAACTACAGGTTGACTATTAGCAAGTTGTGCTCCTATATAAGCACCTAAAACTTTACCTATTACTCTAAATACAACATATCCTATACCAATTAACCCAACAGTAAGTAATACTGATAAGTCAAGCTCTAATCCTGATATGGTAAAGAACATTATAAATATTGGCGACGTAATATTATCAATTGATGATAATAACTTTGATTTACTTAACACTAAATTACTTACAGTAGCACCTAGTGCCATACATGCTAATAAATTTGAAAGATCTAATAAATCTGCTAATCCTATAACTAAAAATATAGCTGCAATTACAAGATTCATAGCATTTTCTTTTTGCTTAGAAAGTTTATTAAAATAAGTTAATGCAAATCCAACTGCACATCCTAATACTATAGAGAAGAATATTTCTATAAATGGATTTAAAAATGCCATTATTGAAACACCATCTGATCCTTTAGAAATAATTTGTGCAATAGCTATTGAAATACCAAATGCTATAACTGCAATAGCGTCATCTATAGCAACTACAGGAATTAATGTATCTACTAATGGCCCCTTTGCCTTGTATTGCTTTAAAACCATAATAGTTGCTGCCGGTGCAGTAGCTGATGCTATTGCTCCAATTGCTAAACTAAATTCCCATGTTTGTCCAAATATAAACTTCATTGCAAGCGTTACTACAAAAGTTGCCATTAACGCTTCAAATAAAGCAATTATTATTACGCCTTTACCTATATTTTTCAATTTATTATAATTTAATGAACTACCAATGTTATAAGCTATAAACCCTAATGCAGCTTCAGAAATTATAGTTAAACTTTCTATAGCCTCATGTGGTACTAGCTTTAAAACAAAAGGTCCTATTAATACCCCAGCTATTAAGTATCCTGTAACTCTAGGTAATTTTAAATAAGAAACTACCTTTCCCATTAGTAATCCAAAAATTAATATTATTGCTAGGTAATAAAACCAACTCATTCTGTTTTCCTCCTTTATTATTACATAATCCTCTCACTCAATTACTGCAATTATAAAGGTATACCCTCAACTCTTCCTACAGGAACTGTAAATATTATTCCACTTCCTGGCGAATCAATATCTACAAATTTCTTAATTGCTGATATTGCACTATCTACCATATTACTCTTCAAAACAGTTAAAATTGTTTTCTTTTGAGCTCGTCCATCATTCATTAACAACTTTAATGAACTAAATAGACTAAACTCTTCACATTCACTTAAAATATTTGCCATTCCTTGAGAATCAATTATCGTAGAGCCTTTAATTCCAAGTTTATTGAACTCTAACATTATATCCTCAATATTTTCATTTTCTTCTAAAATAGTTACAAGCAATTCCAATTCTATCCCTCCTAAAAATATACACTATTTTAAATTATATAATTGCAAGTATTATTTTTCAAACTTGCAAATTTGCTAATTAATTCGATTTAAAGTCATATTTACCTATAATAACGATATCATTTCATTTTAAGTAATATTCATAAAAAACTTGAATGTATTTCTATATTGTATTAATAAAAAATGCGCGTATCTATAATTTTATGATACACGCATTTTTATTATTAAGATATCTTATTAAATTTTATACTAACCTTAAATAAGTCGCCGTCTACACTTATGTTAAAGCTTCCACCTTGAAGCTCTACAAAGCTCTTTGCTATAGCAAGACCTAATCCTGATCCTTCAGTATTTCTAGATTCATCTCCACGAACAAATCTTTCTGCTATAGTTTCTACATTAAAGTTAATTTCCTCCGCTGCCATATTTTTAAGAACAATTTCTACATAAGTATCATTTTCAAATATATCAATATATACTCTTGTTCCTCTCATAGCATACTTAGTCATATTTATTACTAAATTTTCAAATACTCTAAATGTACGCTGACTATCAAGAGGTAAGATTACTTTTCCTTCTGGAAAGTTATTTCTGACTGTTAATCCTGCTTCAAGAAGCTTATCATCTAATTCAAGTATAGTCTGCTTCATCAGTGATACTACATCAACATTTTCTATATTTAAAGTTATATTTCCACTGCTTGCCTTACTCATTTCAAATAAATCTTCTATAAGAGCTTGAAGTCTTTGAGCTTTTTTATCTAAGGTATCTAAATATTGTCTACGTTTTTCTTCTTCTAGATTTTCATCCTTTAAAAGATCGGTATAAGTTATTATAGCTGTTAAAGGAGTTTTTAAATCATGAGATACATTAGATATAAGGTCAGTCTTCATCTTCTGACTCTTAACTTCTTCATCTACAGCCTTTTTAAATCCTGATTGAATCTTTTCTAAATCTTCTTTAAAAGGCTCAAATAATCCTAAATCCTCTTCAATAGTTACATCCAGTTTTCCTTCAGCAATTTTATTTGTAGCTTTCTTTAGTATCTTATACTTCTCACTTATTTTATCAACATATTTTCTTATTACAAAGAACAATGTTACCGAGTAAAGTATCACTACAGGTATTCCAAATAACCATATTGATGTTATACCTATTAATATTGCAGCATTTATTAAAACAACTTTAATTATAAGTTTACTATTATTATCACTTAAATCTATACTAGTTACAGCATCTAAAGTTTTTCTGATATATCTAACGATTAATGTAATAACTCTACCAACTATAGTTCTTCTCTTAGAGTATTCCTTTATTCCAATATTAAAAATATACTTTATAACTAATATAGCAAAAAATACAACGCCAAAACATATAAACCAATTTACAAAGTTAAGGAACCATATTGTATTATTAGATAATGTAATTCCATTTACAAAGAATCCAAATAAATACTCTAAATTTCCTTCTAAAGTTGGTTTTACAATATATCTAGGAGATACAGCCATAAGCATTGCTGCAAATGTACATATTACTATCCATATTTCAAACGGTATTTTTGATAATCCATTGAATAGGGCCATTTTTTTAGCCTTTTTAATTGGGAATATTAATGCAGCTAGCAATATAACTGCCGAAATTATCATTACTGCTGTAGTACCAGCCATTTCATATCCTATCATATTTGAATCTTTTATTCCCCAAGATATCGAATCATCATAAATTAATGACTTAGGCACTGCATACACAAAAGACATGTTTTTAATAGGCTTCATTGTAATATCATAATATCCATCTAAGTCACTTAAATTTTCTTTTAAGATATATTCAAAATTTTGCTTATCTGCACCTTTAATATCTGATACAGTCAGAACTCCATTTTCATCAAAATTCAAAAGTACAAAAAACTGAAATTGCTCCTTATCTAATGAAGATATATCCATATTCTTCTCTTTGATAGTTATGCCTTCACCTATATTAGTTTTCTTTATATCATTTTCTTTATCGTATGAATAATATAGTAAATTTCTATAGATTTCATTTATATTCCTACTCCACCTGCTAAACCTTGAATTAAATCCATTAGCATACGAATCTTCATAATACTCTTCATCATTACTGTATATATTGTTACCAAAATCCAACAAACTCTCTGCTGGATTAAGATTCCCACCTGCTTTTTCTGATAATGAATTAAAATAATTTACATAGCTTGTTTCTGCTATAATGTCTGCAAATCTATAATCATCAAAATAATTATCTCTTATATTTTGTGCATTCCTATCTATTATAGGGTATGATTTACACATCGCTATTGCTGCCATTGATATAATTAATATAGCTACTATAGTAGCAATTATCCCTTTGCTAGTATTATTGTTTTTCAATTTTGTATCCAACTCCCCACACCACCTTCAAATATTTTGGATTTTTCGGATTAACTTCAATCTTTTCTCTTATTTTTCTTACATGAACCATTATTGTATCAGTATTTATAGCCTGCTCATTCCAAACTCTTTCATATATTTCCTCTGCTGAAAACACTCTTCCTGGATTTTTCATAAGCAAAGCTAATATTTTAAATTCAATTGGAGTGAGTTTCACAGCTTTTTCATCTACTGTTACCTCTTTAGTCTCAATATTTAATTCAAGACCTCCGACTGAATATATATTTTCATTTATCTCTTTATTGCTTACCATATTTAGAAATTTAGAATATCTTCTAAGTTGTGAATTAACTCTAGCTAAAAGTTCTAATGGTCTAAATGGCTTTGTTACATAATCATCAGCACCTATATTTAATCCCATTATCTTATCTACCTCTTCTGATTTCGCTGATAACATTATTACAGGAAAATCATATTTCTCTCTAAGCTTCATAACAAAAGTTATCCCATCCATCCTTGGCATCATTACATCTACTATAGCGAGATGTATAGTTTCTTTCTCTAGAACTTCTAATCCCTCTATTCCGTTATTAGCTATAAAAACTTTATATCCTTGATTTGTTAAATAAGCCTCTATCGCTACTGCTATATCATTTTCATCTTCAACTACTAAAACACTATATAAATCCATCTTAATACCTCTTTCTATAAGTGAGTCATGAAATCTTAACCTTAGCAAAAACAAACTACGTTTATGAATATAAGTAACTATTTTTCCTATTCTTACTCACTAAATTCTTTTATTATATACTAACATGGAAAGTATTATTTTCCATAATTCATTTTCTTATTTTCTCTTGTTCTAAACTACCTTTTATATAGACTGATTATTTAATGATATTTCTATTTAAGATAATATCTTTATAACCCCATCCCCTAATATATATCCAGAACATATAAGAGTTGAATCCCATATTAAAATTCCTATAGCAGAATATGCAGTATATTTAAGAAAATTAAGTTTCAGTACCCCTGCTGGTACAGGTATTATAGTTCTTGCCATTGGAATCATTCTGCTTATCATCACTCCAACATTCCCTTTTCTTCTTAAGTATTCTAGTTTTTCATCTATATATTCACTTTGCTTTGGAAACCTCTTTGTATACTTATCTAGTATATAATTTCCTCCATAAAAACCTATAAAATATAATATCCAGCTTGCTAATAATGATGCTATTACTGATAGTATCACTATAAAAATAATATTTTCATTATGCTTAGATGCCCAAAGACCTACTATCGGCATTATTACACCTGCTGGAAACCCTGGCATATTTAAATTTTCTAAGAATATTATCAAAAATATAACTATAGTTCCATATTGAGTTATATTATTCATAATACTGTTCCCATCCATATTTTCTCCATCCCCCTTTCTTTACTATACTTCAATGATATCTTTTAAAAGTTAAGAAGAAGCTAATACATTTCTAAAGAAATTCTTAAGATTAAAAAAACGGCTAATTTAGAATTAACCGTTTTTTATTATATTTATATTTAATTATTAGGCTTCTAGCTTTAATGGCACAAAGAAAGTTTCATCATTAGTCTCATTTATAAATCCACCTATATTATATACCTTATTTAGCATATCCATAGTTATAACCTTCTTAGCATTACCTTCATTTATTATCTTACCATTTTTCATTATTATAATATTATGACTATACTTAAGAGCCTGATTAATATCATGAAGAACCATAACTACTGTTAATTCTTCTTCTCTATTTAACTCTTCTACAAGTTCTAATATTTCTATCTGATGATAAATATCTAAATATGTAGTTGGTTCATCTAAAAATAATATTTTACTCTTTTGAGCTAAAGCCATAGCTATGAAGGCTCTTTGTCTCTCTCCACCTGACATACTCATAACTGTCTTATCTTTTAAATTAGTAAGCCCAGTTTTTTCAAGTGCCCATTCTACTATATCTTCATCACTTTCATTATTTCCTTGGAAATACTTTTTATGAGGTATTCTCCCATAAGATACTAATTCTTTTACAGTAATATCTCCTGGTACTGTATTTTGCTGATGTACTGTTGCAATTTCCCTTGCGATATTTTTATATTTAAGTTTTTTTATAGACTTTCCATTTATTATAACATCTCCAGATGTAGGTTTATTAAGTCCTGTAAAAATACTTAATAATGTAGATTTACCGCTTCCATTAGGTCCTAATATAGTAGTTATCTTACCTTTTTCAATTTCAACATTTAAGTTTTCTATAAGTTTTTTATCTTTTTCATAAGAGAACTCTAGATTTTTTACTTTTATCATTACTTTAAGTCACTCCTTCTTAAAAGATATAAGAAGAATGGTGCTCCAAAAATACATGTTACTACACCAACTGGGATTTCATTAGGTCTCATGGCCATTCTTCCAACTGTATCCGCAAATAATACTAATAATGCACCGATAATCCCACTGCAAGGAATAAGATATTTATGGTCAGAACCTATTATCATTCTGCATATATGTGGAACTACTAATCCTACGAAAGATATTACCCCAGCTATAGCAGTTGATATACCTGCTAAAAATACAGCTACTGCAGTAACTACAATCATATATACATCTGCATTAAATCCTAAACTCTTAGCATTCTTGCTTCCTAAAGCTAATACATTACATATTTTACTTAACATAAATGCTGCAGCAATTCCTACTACTGAATATATAGCTAATACATATACATTACTCCAATTTACAGTAGCAAGACTTCCCATCATCCATTTTTGAATATTGCTTGAACCTAATCCTGCACTTACTGTAATCATAGATGAGAAACCACCTAATAATGCATTGCAAGCTGCTCCTGCTAAAACTATTCTTATAGGAGAAAGTCCTTTTTTATATGCCATAAAATAAACTAAACCACATGATACTAATCCTCCTAAAAAACCAAATATAGGTCTTGAATTAGTAACTCCAGGCATGAATACCATTAAAAATACAGTTACTAAGCATGCACCTGTAGATATACCTGTTATATATGGGTCTGCTAATGGGTTTCTTATTACTGACTGTAATAGTACACCTGAAATAGCTAAGTTAGCTCCAACAAGAACAGCTATTATAACTCTAGGCATTCTTAAATCTTTTATTATTCCTATATTACCATCTGTTTGCCCTGTGAATAATCCTTTTATAAGCTCACCAAATGTAATATTTATACTTCCTAATTTTAATGAGATTAATATACCTGCTACTAATATTATAAGAGCAACAGCTATAAATAATCCTCTAAATTTTTTATCTAAAGTTTTCATAATTACTCTCCATTACCGTGGACTATATCACTTAAAATATCTAATCCTTCTATAACTTTAAGATTTGCACTCATTCCAAAATATGAAGTGTCTAAGTATACAACATCACCATTTCTTACAGCTTCAATGTTTTGCCATGCAGCATCAGTTGCCATTTCTTTTTCTAATGCAGCTTGTGTTTCTTCTGGAAGGGCATGTACCATTACTAAAATCTTATCTGGATTAAGCATTGATAAATCTTCTTTATTATAAGTAGTAAATGACGTACTGTTATCAGCTATTATATTTTTACCTCCAACCATTTCAACTAAGCTACCAACATAAGATTTTGATGTTGCAATCATAGTTGATCCTGGTGCTGCAAATAAAACTAATATTTCAGGACTTTCTAATTCTGCTGATTTTTCAGCAACTTCTTTTTCCTTAGCTTCTAAGTTTGCTAATAAACTTTCAGCTTCTGCTTCTTTATCAAATCTTTTTCCTAAAGTATTTATTGCTTCTTTTAATCCATTTAAACTTTCTAAAGATACGAATTCACTTGGTATGTTATTTTGAGTAAAAAGTTCCATATAATCTGACCCTAAAGTATCAACTGAAACTACAACTGTAGGATTTAAAGATTTAATAATTTCTAAATCTGGGCTCATAGGGCTTCCAACCTCTACTGCACCTTTTGTGCTTTCAGGAAGCTCATATGATGTTTGAGGAATTCCAGAAACCTTTACCCCTAAAGCATCTAAAATTTCTGTAACTGCAACAGATGTTGCTATAACTACTTCTTCGCTATCAGCTTCCACAGCTACTTCTCCACCATTAGCTTCAACTACAACATTTTCTTCAGCAGCTTTAGAACCACAGCTAATTAAACCTAAAGACATAATTCCAGCTGCTATTATTGACATAATTCTTTTATATTTCATAATAAATAACCTTCCTAACTACTATTTCTTTTTCTTAGCCTTAATTACTAAAACTGCAACTATACCTGCTATAACTACAACTGCTACTCCACCAGCTACAGCCATAGTTTTATAATTTTCTGAAGCTCCTGATGTTGCATCTACTTCTGTAACAACTTCTTCTATTAAATCTTCTGCAACTACTTCTTCTATAATCTCTTCTGCTTCTTCTATAGCTTCAATTAAAGTTAAAGTTTCCATCTTAGGAATTACCTTAAACTGTACATCTCTTCCCATTGGTGCTACATAAATTAAAGCATCCATATCTGCATCTACTTTATCTACTTCAACTTTAAGTTTAACTATACCTTCTTCAGTTACCTCATCTACTATTTCAATTGCAGTATCTTCACCATTAACTAACATTCTGTAGTTTTCCATATAGTCACTTCCTGAGAAACCTATAGTATAAACTATTCCATCCTTAGTCACTTCTACTTCCATAGTAGGTAGTAAGTAACTTCTTGACATTGCCATCCCTGTTTCTGATTCGTGATAAACCTCATTTTCAACTTCATAAATACCACTTGCTATGTCAGCATCTACTGCATATGCACTCTTAGTTCCCATAGTGAAAAATAACCCTAAAATCATTACAGCTGTTAATATACACTTAAATTTATTTAATATTTTCATCTCTATTTCTCCTTTATAGCAAATATGAGGTAAATAAATAGTATTCCTATTTTATTTACCCCGTACATTATTTTATTTTTTCTTTTTAGTTAAAACTGCACCTGCAGATGTCATTAGTAACCCTAATCCTGCTACTACTGCTGAACTTGTTGCAGCTCCTGTATTTGGTAATGTTTCTATTGTGTATTCCTTAATGAAAGTTAATGTATCAGTTAATAATTCAACACCAAATTCAACATCTCTTTGCATTGGTACAACATACATTTTTACCTTTATAGAATCATTTAAGCTTCCAACTGCAAATCTAACATAAGTTTCATCACCACTTGTACTCTTGCTTACGCTTACCTTGCTTCCATTTACATAGATTTCATGATTTTGCATGAATTCTGCCCCTGTAAATGTTAGAGTAACATAGTATTGTCCTTCAACTTCTTCAACTCTTGAAGTAGAACTTAAGTACATTCTTGCCATAGCTACTCCTGTTTCACTTTCATGAGTAACGTTATTTTGAATAGAATACAACTTTCTAACTATTATTTGTGGTTCTTCTTCTTTTTCAGTTTCTTCTGTTGTTCCTGAAGTTTGTCCACCTTGTGTAGTTCCTCCAGTTGTACCACCAGTCGTTCCTCCAGTAGTACCATTAGTTGTACCACCTTGTGTAGTTCCACCTGTTGTTCCTTCATCATCATTCTCAACTTCAACTAAAGTATCTTGTAATACTTTAAGACCAAATGAAATTCTTCTTCCACCCATAGCATTAATTTTAGTAGATATTTCTATTGAATCATCTAAGCTATCTAATTCAAAGCTTAATCCAGCTAGAGTTGTTCTTACCTCTTTAGTTTCAACTTCTTTACCATTTACATAAACTATAACATCGCTCATTTGCGCTGCACCAAATTCAGTAAAGTTTATAGTTACACGGTATTTTTCACCTATCTTTTCTATCTTCATATCTTCTGATAATGCTTGTCTAGCCATTGCCTTACCAGCTTCGCTATCAGAAACTATTTCATTTTTACCTGTATAAGTTTTATCTGTTTGATTTTCTTCAGTAGATCCTGAACCTGTACCTTCTGAAGGCTTTTGAGTTGCTCCTGTACTTCCATCAATGTCTCCGTTTCCAGAATTATCATTGTCAGGTGTTTCTGGAGTCTCCGGAGTCTCTGGAGTCTCTGGAGTTTCTACTGTATCATCTTCTACCTTTACTAATTCTCCCTTATGTAATATCTCCATATCTACTGTGTGCATTCCACCTGGAGCGATAAATTCAGGGATAAATTCATTATAATAAGTTAGGTTAACTTTAATTCTTGAATTTAATACATCTGTTGATTCGATTTCAAAACTTATTTCTTCCTCATTTGCTATAAATTCTACTTCTTCTCCATCTATAGTAATAGAATTTATTGTTCTTACTGTATCAGTTTCTAATTCTAAATTAGTATATTTAAGAGTTACAGTTATCTTTCCATCTTCTACTGTCACAATAGATGTTGTATCTATATAATCTCTAATTCCGCTATCTTCAGTACTTCCTACTTTAAACGCATCATTTTCTATTTTATAAGTTCCATTTTCTAAAGTATTAACTTCTTCTTTATCATCTTCAACCTTTGATAATTCTCCAATGTGTAATATCTCCATATCTACTGTATGCATTCCACCTGGTGCAATAAATTCAGGGATAAATTCATTGTAATAAGTTAGGTTAACAGTAATTCTTGATGTTAATACATCTTTTGATTCAATTTCAAAACTTATTTCTTCTTCATTTGCATTAAATTCTACTTCTTCTCCATCTATAGTAATAGAATTAATTGTTCTTACTGTATCAGTTTCTAATTCTAAATCAGTATATTTAAGAGTTAAAGTTATCTTTCCACCTTCTACTGTTACAATAGATGTTGTATCTATATAATCTCTAATTCCGCTATTATCAGTAGTTCCTACTTTATATGCACCATTTTCTATTACATAAGTTCCATCCCCTAAAACTTCTGGTGCAGTAGTTGACGCCTTAGTCACAGTATCTACATTATTTAAAGTTGATGCACTAGCTGTTATAGTTTGTCCACTAGCACTTAAAACCATAGCTCCTAAAACAAAAGTAGCAATAATTTTTTCTATCTTTTTCTTTAACATAATTACTTCCCCCTATAAAAACATATTTATTTGACATTCTTTAATTTATATTTCATAATAATTGATATTGATTCTCACTCTCTGCAATTATAATAACATATATTTTTTAATATGTTTTAACGATATTTATATTTTTTTTAAATATATTTTGTTAGTGTTATAAATTTTAAATAATAGTATATCTCAACTAAAAAGGCGGTCTAATTATGAATACTTATAATGTATTAAATGATTTTTTTACTTGCTTATCACTACCAACTTTAGTTTTAAATAACAGCTTTAAAATTGTTCATTCACATAAATATAATGCTGAATTAAAAAATAGCTTTTATACATCCAAAGCAATTGATATTTTAAAAAATAGTCTTTCATATTCGAATCCAATTGCTATAAATATACCTAATAATATTTCATATTCAGCTATTGCTTTTTATCATTATGACAATATGCCTGCATATATCTTGATAGGTCCTTATATTATCCAAGATAATAAAAATACTAAAGTTAACACTTGTGATTCTAGTATATTAACTATAAATAAATCTCTATTAGATGATGTTATAAACCTATATTCAAATCTAATAGTAAATAAATATAAAACTACGACTCCAAACGGAACTCTTTCTCCCTTTGTAAAAAGAGCTATTGAATATATAGAAAAAAATTATAGTAAAGAAATTTCTATAGATGACCTTTGCTCAGAACTTAATATAAATAAATGCTATTTCTGCTGTGTCTTTAAAAATGAAACTGGTCAAACATTTATAAATTATTTAAATAATTATAAAGTAGAAAAAAGCAAAGAACTCCTTGCTAACACGGATTATTCTTTGCTCGATATAGCTTTATCTGTGGGATTTAATAATCAAAGCTACTATAGTACAGTTTTTAAAAAATTGACCAACCAAACTCCTATTAAATATAGAGAAAGTTTAAAAGAGTAACTCCTCTTGTTATTTTAAATCATTCACCCGTAATCGGGTGATTATGATTTAAAATAAAATAAAAAGATGCTTTGAACCACTTCAAAACATCTTTAAATAAAATCTAATTATACAATTAACCATCATGGAATAGTAGATAAATGGACCGTAGATAAATTTGTATAATAACAACTCTATCTACTATCCTATTATTTCCAATATATGTTTGATAAGAATCGTTTTATAACTCATACATTTTAATTTATATTAATAGCTCTCCATTTGATTATAATACTTTCTTGTACCAATAGAAGCTTTTTTTCTTCCTTCTCTCTAACGTTCCATTTCCATAATCATCTTTATCTACATATATAAATCCATATCTCTTTTTTAACTCTCCTGTTGATGCACTTACTATATCTATAGGTCCCCAAGAAGTATATCCAATTACATCAACTCCATCTGATATAGCTTCCTTAAGAGCGTTTATATGTTCCCTTAAGTATCCTATTCTATAATCATCATTTATTTCTCCATTTTCATCTATAGTATCTATAGCCCCTAGCCCATTTTCCACTATAAATATTGGTTTTTGATAACGATCATATAAAGTGTTAAGAGAATATCTTAATCCCACAGGATCTATTTGCCATCCCCACTCAGAGGCTTCTAAATATGGATTCTTTAACATTTTAAATATATTCCCATTAGCCATTTCTTTATCTTCTTTATTAGAACTAGCCACTCTACTCATATAATAACTTATACCTATATAATCTACAGTGTTTTCTTTTATTAAAGGTAAGTCATCTTCTTCTAATTTTATATTAATATTATTTTCTCTAAAGAATCTCTTTATATAAGAAGGATAATATCCTCTTACTAGCACGTCTGTAAAGAATAAAGTTTTTCTATCCATCTCTAATGCTTCCATTGAATCTAGAGGTCTACAAGCCATAGGATATATGCATCCATAATTAATCATACATCCAATTTGCGAATCTTTATTTATTTCATGACAAAGTTTAGTCACCTTAGCATTTGCTACAAATTGATTGTGTATTGATTGATATATTATTTCTCTCCTATTATCTCCATCTTCAAATGCTATTCCTCCACCAATAAATGTCATATGAAGGATAGTGTTCATTTCATTAAATGTCAACCAATATTTAACCTTATCCTTATACCTTTCAAAAACCACTTTTGCATACTTTTCAAAAAACCCTATTAGCTTTCTATTTTTCCATCCACCATATTTATCAACTAGATTCAAAGGCATCTCATAGTGAGATAAAGTTACTACAGGTTCTATATTATATTTTAATAGTTCATTAAATACATCATCATAGAATCTTAGTCCCTCTTCATTTGGAGATTCATCATCACCATTTGGGAATATTCTAGTCCAAGCTATGGACATTCTTAAACACTTAAATCCCATTTCGGCAAATAACTTTATATCCTCTTTATATCTATGATAAAAATCTATAGCTTCATGAGATGGAAACTTTCCATTAGGAGGATTTATTACTTCACTAATCATCCCCCCTGGCAAAACATCAGCTACTGATAAACCTTTTCCATCCTCTAAATAAGCTCCCTCACATTGATTGGCAGAAAGTGCTCCCCCCCAAAGAAACCCCTCTTTAAATACATTCCCTGCACACATAAAAACTTTCCTCCTAAGCTATTAATTAATTTCTAACTTAAATCTATTTCCACCAACTATATATTGTAATAAAACTTTATACTCATCAGCTACTGTTCCAATATAATTTCTTCTATTGTCTACTTCTAACTCTTTTAAAGCTATTAGTAATTCACCTTTATATAATTTATAATTATCATTATTAAGTAAAATAGCTCCGTTATTAACTTTAAACTTTTCACTAGTTTTACTTTCTATAGCTTTATCTTTCAACTCTTTTCTACTATTAAAGTTTCTTATAACGTAATCACTATAATCCCATCTATTTTGAAGTATTTTTCCTATAAAACTCTTTTCTATTTCATCTAATTCGTCATTAAAATTAACTCTTAATGTAATTACATCTCTGTCTAGGTTTGCTAGTCTCTCTAATTCTTCATCACTGGCAAAAGCATTTCCTATTATTACATCATCTACACCTAAAGCATAAAGTTCTTGTGCTTGTACTTCTATCGGTAAGTATCTATGTGACTCTATTGTGCATAATCCATCATTTATTGGCCATGGACCTAACTTCCCACCTTCAATTGAAGTTACAAAAGCCGCAGTATTCAAACCTAAATCTTTATGTCTTTTATGATTTGATATAAAGCACTCCTTAGATAATCCTGTAAACTCCTCTGGATAAAAATTGTGGCACGTAACTAATTTATCTTTTCTACATTTTAAATCAACTATGCTATTTATATAGCCTGTATCGAAAGATCCATTAACTTCAACTTCTAATCCTCGCTTATTAAATGTCATGAAGCTCTCATAAAATCCATTAAATACAGAATCTAGTCTTAAACCGGTAGCACCTAACTCTACAAAGAAGTCATAATTCATAGGATTAACTTCTATTTTCTTTAAAACTTCTGGATTTACATCTATAAAAACTTTCATTCCAAGTTCTTTTGCTCTATTAAGTAATAACTTATAATTATTTACTTGCTTTAAAGCCTTTTCCTTATTATCATCTAATTCTAACATTGAAGTAAATAATCTCTTATATCCCAACGCTACAGCTTTTTCTATATATTTCATATTGTCTTCTACTGAACTAACTAATGGATAAATACTAATTCCTAACATTTATTTTCCTCCTTAAAGTTATTAAGAAGTAGGAAATTCCCACTTCTTAATTTTTGTACTACATATTTATTTTAAAACTTAATTTACTCCTGCTTTTTGAGCTGCTAACAATTCCTTTTCTTCTTGTCTTTCTATTAACTTAAGGAATGGAATATACATTAAGACAACTATTATAATATTTACTATTGATAATGCTGCACCTGTCCAATGCATTCCTGTTGCTAAGAATCCATTTATTATAGGTGGAGTTGTCCATGGTACATTTGCTACAACTGGGTGAACTAATCCAAAATCTATTGCTAAATATGAAATACAACTTATTATTGCTGGTCCAAATACAAATGGTATAAATAACATTGGATTTAATACTATTGGAAATCCAAATATTAAAGGTTCATTTATATTAAATATTCCAGTAGGTCCGGCTAAAGATAATAATACCTTATGTCTTCTTCTATTAGTTATAAACATTGCAATTAAAAGTGCTATCGTACAAGCTGATCCACCCATATAAACGAATGAATATAAGAACTGATTTGTTAGTACATTATATTGTGACCAATCTGTTACTCCTTGAGCATATAACTCAATATTTTGCATACCTGGTTGAACTAATACAGCTCCTATAATAGGTCCAACTATATTATTTCCATGTATTCCAAAGAACCAAAGGAACGCTATAATAAATGGTACTAATACAGCTGTTGCTAAATTTCCTGTTAACCCTTGTAATGGAGCAGAGATAAACTTATTTATTAACTCATTAAATGATTGTCCTCCAAATACATTGCTTATTATATACGCTAATGAAGAAAAAATTATAACTGTTAAAATAACAGGGAATAATTTTGAGAAAGAGTCACTTACTGCTGGTGGTACAACATCCGGCATTTTAACTTTTAAAGCCTTTAACTTACTAAACCCATGCAATATTGATACTGATGCAATTGCTACTATAATGCATGAGAATAAAGAATCAGCACTAAAGTTTGTATACTTAATAAATCCAAATGCTGGTATAGTATTTTCTCCAGCAGGTACATTTGTCATCCATGGAATAAGAATTATGTATGATGCTAAAGATACTCCAATACCTTCTAAACCTCTATGTCCAAATAATCCCCATAGTGATTGTCCAATTGTCCCACATACAAGTAACCCATACATAGCAAGACATCCCCACCAAATATTTTGACAAATATTCCATATAACTTGTCCAACTTGAGTATTGTTAATAAAATTTTGATATGCTTCGATTTGTAAGTTTTGTACTAATGATGCTAATGATGCTACTATGATTATGCCTACTAAACTTATCATCCCTGCTGATATTGCTCTAATATAAATATTTTGACCTATCTTGTTTGCTGTAGGCATAACCTTCCTATCCATAAAATCTACAAATTTATTCATTATTATTCCTCCCCCTAATTAATTTCTGAGCACATCTTAATTTTAAACATTTACAATTGTAAATTGTAACTTTATTTTTCCTATAGCACTTAGGAAAAATTTTATATACGTTAAATTATATAAATAAAAAGATGCTCTGATTTAATTCAGAACATCTTTTAAATATAATTCAATTAGCAACCTTTTTAAATCACACATATTTTTACAGTTCCTAAGTTTCTCATTGAAATCAGCTTTCTCAGCTAATTCTAATATATATGTAATAATTACATTTATTTCATTTATATTATGTGACTTATCAAGAATAGCAACTATAATCTTTACTTTATCATCAACCCATGTTATAGAGTTTTTAAGCTTTATTATAGCCATTTTATCACTTTCTACATTATCATCTAGCTTATAAAATAAACCTATTCCATTTTTTAAAGATATTATCATAGGTATTCTTTTAGAAATATCAACATTAAATATATTTGCTATCTCTTTAATTATTTTCTCTTGAGAAGTTTCTTGTTCAATACTAAGAAATATCTCGTCACTAAAATAGTAATCAAATAAGCTTTCAATCTTCTCTTCAATTACTCGTGATCTTATCTTATCTTATCTATTTCGCCTATTACTCTATTTCTTTCAACTATATCGAATGTCTTTCTTATTTCCATATAATCATCAATAGTAAATTTAACATCTTCTTTAGATGTAGTAATTATAAGATCAAATTTGCCTTTTATATCTGTCCTATCTATTTCTGTTAAATAACATACTTTTTTAAACTTAACACCATCATATGCTATATTTTTCTTTATCTCATTATAGATGTAATTTAGGTTGGCTCTTCCATCTGAAACAACTAATAATACATTTATATCTCGTATACACCTTAAGCTTTCTAGCTCTTCATACACTATAGTTGATAAATATGCTACAATATATGACAATTCATTAAAATCAAATTTAATAGATTCATTTCTACTTATATCTGCTACTAATTTATTAGCAAATTCAAATAACAAAGGATATTTATTTTTTAAATTTTCTCTAAGAGGGTTATATATCTTAATTCCCAACTTTATTCTTTTAATTGCAATAATAATATGAAGTATCATATCATTAAAAAACTCACTATCTTTAACTAAGTTAATATTGAACTTTTTGGCAATTTTTAAAATTTTATCTCTATATAAATTATACTCCTCATCACTCATATCATTTCTTATATAATCTTCAATAACATGCATTGTGTGAAGCATATTCAAATAATATGCTATATTTAACATACATTCTTCATTTACCTTTATCAAAAATTCCTCTTCTATAAATTCTGATATCTTCCTAGAAATATTTATATTTTTCTCTTCAATATTTTTACTATCAAAATTAGAAATTATATCCTCTCTACATTCAACAACTAAAGCTATAAATATAGTTACTTTAGTAAGCATTAAATACCTAGAATTATATTTTCCATCTTTCAGTATATACGCTATAGAATTATATAAGTACTTTAAATCTATATCTTTAAAATATTTTTGCATATCATTTATCTGTAAATTTACAAATTTATATTTTGCAAACTCATACAAAAGCATATATCTTTCTGATAATTCACAATTTAAATTTAATAAATCCCCATTTTTTACTATAGAAATATAGTCTATTCCAATTCTAAAAAAAACTCTTTTTATTTTTATAATATCATTTTGTAAAGTAGACTCCGATATAAATAACTCTTCAGCTAAATCAAATAAGTTTATACCATCTTTAAAAACTATTAATTTTTTTACAATATAAACCCATCTTTCTATTGTAGTTAATACTCCAATATCAGTAATATAATCTGTATTACTCTCTTTACCAAAATCATTATATCTATATCCTTTTCCTTTAACTGATATAATAATATCTTTTTCATAAAACCTATTTATAGAAATAATATCATTTCTTATTGTTCTATCTGTTACATCTAATAATTTAGCAAGGTCACTACCTTTAACCCATTCATTTGTATCTCTCAAATATTTTACAACATTCTTATGTCGTTCTATTAATCCCATTTAATCACCTTAGTAATTGATTTATTTAAATTTATTTATGAATCTATCAATTCTCTTTAGAGCTTCTACTATATTTTCCATAGAAGATGCATAACAACATCTTATAAATCCTTCTCCACATTCCCCAAAGGCATTTCCTGGCACAGCTAGTACCTTTTCTTCCATAAGTAACATCTCGCAGAACTCATCTGAAGTCATTCCGGTAGATTTAATACATGGAAATACATAAAGTGCTCCCATTGGTTCGAAGCAATCTAATCCCATCTTTCTAAAGCCATTAACCATAACTCTTCTTCTTCTGTTATATTCTTTTGCCATATGTCTTACATCATCATCACCATTTTTTAATGCTTCTATTGCTGCAAACTGTGCAGTTGTCGGTGAACACATTATTCCATATTGATGTATCTTCTTCATAGCATCTAATATAATAGGATGAGCGCAAGCATATCCCAATCTCCATCCAGTCATTGCATAAGCTTTAGAAAATCCATTTATGACTATAGTTTTTTCCTTAACCTCTGGGAAGCTCGCAATAGATACATGTGGCTTGTCATATGATAATTCTGAATATATCTCATCAGAAAGTATTATTACATTTTTATTTTTTAAAACTTCAACTATTCCTGCTAACTCCTCTTTAGTCATAATTGCTCCTGTAGGATTATTAGGAAATGGAATTATAACAACTTTGGTCTTATCTGTTATTGCATCCTCTAATTGTTTTGGAGTAAGTTTAAAATCATCTTCAGCTTTTAAATCAATAATCTTTGCTGTAGCTCCTGTAAAGGCTGTACATCCTTTATAAGCTACGAAACTTGGCTCTGGAATAATTACTTCATCTCCAGGACCTACTAAAGCTCTTAGTGCAAGATCTATACCTTCACTTCCACCAACTGTTACTAATATTTCATCTTTAGGATTATATTTTAAGTCGTATTTTCTATCTAAATACTTAGCTATTTCTTCTCTTAATTCTATAAATCCAGCATTTGCTGAATAATGAGTTTCTCCCATCTCTAAAGAATATATACCAGCCTCTCTAACATTCCAAGGGGTAACAAAGTCTGGCTCTCCTACCCCTAAAGATATTACATCTTCCATCTCATTTATTAAGTCAAAATATTTTCTAATTCCTGATGGAGGCATATTTTTAACATCATCTCTAATCATATTTTCTAATATCATATAAATATAGCCTCCCTTGTATCAACTTTCTTTTCTTTAAATATAGTTCCATGATCTTTATATTTCTTTAAAACAAAGTGTGTTGCTGTTCCATTAACAAACTCTTGTACTGCAAGTTTATCTGATACAAACATAGCAACTTCCTTCATTGTCTTTCCTTCTATTATTACAGTTAAGTCAAATCCACCTGAAGACATTAAATAACATGCCTTAACTTGAGGGAATTTATATATTCTTTCTGCAACCTTATCAAAGCCTACTCCTCTTTGTGGTGTAATCTTAACTTCAATTAATGCTGTTACAGTTTCCTTACCTGTATTCTCCCAATTAATTAATGTTGTATATCCTGCAATTATGCTCTTTTCTTCATAATCTCTTATTACTTCTCTTACTTCTTCAACAGTTTTTCCTGCCATTACAGCTATCTCTTCATCAGTATATCTACTGTTTTGTTCTAAAATTTCTAAAATTTCTTCCATATAAACTATTCCTCCCCATATTAATTAATAATTAATAGTTTTAATTTAATAATTAAATATGAAAATTCTATAACTTTTCTTTAATTATTTTTAAAATACAAGCAAGAATTCTTCATAAATTATTAATTGTTAATTTTTCATTATAAATAAAAAAAGCCTCATCCCTAGAAAGGGACGAAGCTAAAAATTTCGCGGTACCACCCTAATAAGTAAAAAAATTTACTCACTCAGTAGGAATACATCAGCATTCCATTCCTTATAACGTTAGGATATCCGGCTTTACCTACATTAAGATAACTCTTAGTTCTCAGCAAGCAATTCAAAGGCTGCTTCTAAAAAGTATTATTACTAAGTCTCACCATCCCTTAGCTCTCTATAAATAATATCTTTAAATACTCTTCCTCATCATAATCTTTTCACATATTAAAATTTGCATTTTCAGTTAATCTTACAAATATTATCTATCATAAATAATATTTAGTCAATAAAAAATATTTCAATTAAAGTCAATTTCAAATTTTCAAATTTAGAAAATGCGTAATATATTCTTTAATTTTTAAAACTAATAAGATAATATAATACTATGATTACGCTTAGAAGGGATGGACACAAAATGATGAATATAGAACTAGTTATATTTGATATGGATGGATTAATGTTTGATACCGAAACTGTTTCTAGAGAAGCTTGGAAAATTGCTGGTGAAAAAGTAAATATGCCTGTAGATGATGAACTTTTTTCAGAATTTTTAGGTACAAACAGTAAATATATCACTAATCTTCTAATTAACAAATTCGGTGAAAAAAGTCCTTATAAAGAGCTTATTTCTGAAAGAAATATTATGGCTGATAAACTTATTGATATGAATGGTTTAAGAGTAAAAAAAGGATTAAAAGAATTACTTGCTTATCTAAAAGAAAATAATATCAAAAGAGCTGTTGCGACTTCTACATCAAGAGCTAGGGCATTAAAACTATTAACTCTTGGTGGAGTAGTTAATGAGTTTGATTATATAATTTGTGGTGATGAAGTAACTAAATCAAAGCCAGATCCTGAAATATTCTTAAAAGTAGCGGAAAAGCTTAATGTTTTTCCTGAAAACTGTATAGTTCTTGAAGATTCAAGATTTGGTGTGTATGCTGCTAAAAATGCTGGAATGTATCCAATTATGGTACCAGACTTATTAACACCAGATGAAGAACTATTAGGGATGATTTATAAAAAGGCAGATGATTTAGGACAAGTTATAGAACTACTTAAATAAAGTGCCGAACACTTTAGTGAAAAGTTTGACTTCGTCAAAAGAGAAAGGGTCACTAACATAGCAAGGGAAATATTACCTTTAGTAATAATAAAAAGTCTTCTCAATAGTACCTTTCACTTTAACTTAAGTTAGCTTTTCACTGCTATGCTATAGCCATTTCACTTCGACAAAGTCGATCTTTCACCTGTGAGCTTCGTGGACAATTTATTTCAGTCATTAATTAAAGAACTTCTATTTGAAGCTTTCCTAAAGACTTCTCTCTTCCATCATTACCTACTCTAGTCATAGCATATATTTCATAGAAATCACCTTTTACTTTAATATTATTTTCTCGTATATAATTCATAATTTTCGTATAATACTTTTTAGTATCCTTATAATCATCATCAAAATTTATAGTTAAATATTTTCCTTTTGGAATTATAAACTTCTCTTTCTCATTTATACTTATCATATCAGTAAAGCTTAACATCATTGCTTTATATATAGTTTTATCATCTCTTCTAAAATCATTAAATGATGTTACAAAAGCTAATTCTTTATTGAAATTATTATATTTTCTTTCTGCATCTGCTAATGCTTTACTTAGGTTTATTTCAAATTCTACAGTAAATCTATTTGTGTTATTATACTTTATAAATTCCCTTTTAGGATATTCCTTTATAAATATTACGTTTATGCCTTCCTCTAATGATTCATTAATTCTTTTTTCTAAAAAAGATATATTATTTTTTATGGTATTTAATTCGTTTATTTTTTTATCTATTATATCTTTTTGTTTTTTCATTATATCCAATATAGAATCTAATGATGTGTAGTTATGAATTATATCTTTTATTTCATCTAAAGATAATCCCATAGATTTACATTGCTTTATAAGATCAATTATTACAAAATCTTTTGATGAATAATATCTATAACCAGTTTCTTTATTTATATAAGAAGGTGTTAATAATCCAATCTTATCATAATGTCTTAATGTTTGAACTGAAACATTATGAATTTTTGCTATTTCTCCTATGGAAAATTTTGATTCCATAAATTTACCTCCCTACAAATCTTTATTTTATGAGAAATGACAAATAGCAAATTTAGTTTTCAACTTATTTGCTATTTGTCATTAAAATTCTTTTTAATATTATATATCTCTATGCAGCTAACATTTCAGCTGTAGATTCCTCTATATTTGTTTTTAATCTCATTGTTATATATGTAGCAGTTTCAGCTACTATAGCTGCTGCCCAAATTCCATTTATACCGAATAACTTTGATAATACAAATATACTTATCGGTAAATAAGCTACTGATCTCAATATACATACTACATTTGAATACTTTGGTTTTTCTATAGCTTGATAGTAAACTAAAGTATTTAAATTTAATCCTACTGCAAAGTAACTAAATATATTTATCTTTATTGCATTAAATGCTATATTTGCCAGACTATTATCATTAGTAAAAATATTAATTAAGTTAAGTCCAAATAAATATATTATAACAGTAAATACTGTAGTTACTAAAATAATTGATTTACATGTTATCTTATAAAATCCTAACATTTTTTCCGAATTTTTTCTACCATAATTATAGCTTATAAGTGGTTGTACTCCTAGAGTTATTCCATAAAGCACCATATACACATTAGTTGTTAGATAATTCATTATACTATAAGCAGATATACCAATCTCTCCAACAAGCTTAACAATAGCTATATTGTGTAATAAAACTATTACTGAGTAACTAGCTTGTGCAAAAAATGATGGAAATCCTATTGTACAAAATTCTTTTATTTTCTCTTTTTCTATTTTAACATTTCCAAAAGATAAATATCCTTTTTTCATTAAGAAATGAGGTAATAAAATCGCAACAGTTACGATTTGTCCTAGACCTGTAGCTATTGCTGCTCCTTTTATTCCCATTCCTAGTGGAAAAATGAACACATAATCTAATATAACATTTGTAATCGCACCACTAATAGTAGAAATCATAGCAAGCTTTGGTCTTCCATCATTTCTTACAAAGCTATTTAAAACTATTCCCACTAAGTTTGGAATACAGAAAAGTGCATAAAATCTTAAATATTCTACAGCCATAGGTTTTAAGTTTTCTGTTGCACCTAAAACTGTTACTATTTGATTAGTAAAAATAATACAAAATAAACTTATTCCAATACTTATTATAAATAAGAACTTAAATACTTGTCTAAAAATATTAACAGCTTTATCTATCTTTTTAGCTCCAATATTTTTAGATACTAAAGACCCTCCTCCAATAGCAAACATATTAGCAATACCAAATAACATTACAGTAAAAGGTAATACTATATTAACTGCTGCTAAAGCTAAAGAACCAACACCTTGTCCTACAAATATTCCATCAATTACAGTATATAAAGCCGAAGTAAACATTGCTAATGCTGATGGAATAGCATATTTTAAAAACTCTTTAGTCATAATTACCCCCATATTTTAAATTTCGATCTGTTAAGTTATATGAACATTGCTCTTCTCAGCCCAAGGAAATACAATAGGTTTGCGATACTAAATAATACCCCCCTTCGAAAAGGAGAGAAGAACAATGAGCAAAACTAATATAAAATGCCCACGCTGTAATTCTGATAAACTATACAAGTTTGGTATGAATAAGCAGGCTAAACAAAAGTATCAATGTAAGCAGTGT
>NZ_JACOOP010000005.1:0-112430 GCF_014287725.1 Clostridium sp. NSJ-49
ATAGACCTTTGCAATAGAAATATTGTTAGGGAATCTAAACAGAGTTTATAGTTAGATAGGGTTGTAATTTGTACAACCCTATTTTGAGTACAATATCAACAATTTAATCTAACAGAGCCTAATATTTAAAGAGAATTTAAAGTCATTACTTATGCAGCCACCTATAAAAGGAAAAGTTGTCATGGGATTTGACCCAGGATTTAGAACAGGATGTAAGGTAGCTGTATTAGATTCTACTGGTAAATTTTTAGAGAAGGCCACTGTATATCCTACATTACCTAAGAATGATGTAAGTGGAACTAAAAAGATTTTAAAAGAGCTTATAAATAAATATGATGTAGAAGTAATATCTCTTGGTAATGGAACAGCATCAAGAGAATCAGAGGAAGTTATTTCAGAGATGATATCTGAAATTAAACAAGAAACAGGCAAGGAATTGGTTTATGTTATAGTTTCCGAATCAGGAGCATCAGTATATTCAGCATCAGAGCTTGCAACTAAGGAGTATCCAGATTTAGACGTTACTATAAGAGGAGCAATTTCGATTGGTAGAAGACTTCAAGATCCAATGGCTGAGCTTGTAAAAATAGAGCCAAAAGCTTTAGGAGTAGGCCAATATCAACATGATGTTGCCCCTAAAAGATTAGATGAATCGTTAACTGGGGTTGTTGAGGATTCTGTTAATAAAGTTGGAGTAGATTTAAATACTGCTACACCATCATTACTAACTTATGTTGCTGGTATAAATTCAGCAATAGCTAATAATATTGTAGCGTATAGAGATGAAGTTGGTGGATTTACTTCTAGAAAGGAATTATTAAAGGTTAAAAGGTTAGGTCAAAAGGCATTTGAACAATGTGCTGGTTTCTTAAGAGTTATGGAAAGCAAAGAACCTTTAGATAATACTTCAGTTCATCCAGAATCATATGGAGTAGCAACTAAACTTATTGAAATGTTAGGATATACTAAAGAAGATTTAAAGAATAGAAAATTAGATGATATAAACGAAAGAGTTTCTGAAAAAGGATTAAATAATATAATAAAGGAATTAGAAGTTGGAGAAATTACTTTAAAAGATATTATAAAAGAATTACAAAAGCCAGGTAGAGATCCAAGAGAAGATATGCCAAAACCAATATTAAAAACTGGTGTTGTAGATATAAAAGATTTAACGCCAGGAATGATTCTTATGGGTACGGTAAGAAATGTATCTGACTTTGGTGCGTTTGTAGATATTGGAGTGCATCAAGATGGTCTTGTTCATAAAAGTCAAATGGCAAATAGATTTGTAAAGCATCCATTAGATATAGTTAAAGTAGGCGATGTTATTAAAGTTAAAATAATGGAAGTTGATGAAAAAAGAAAGAGAATTTCATTAACAATGAAAGATATAGATAAATAGAAAAAAATTGAAAAAACTATTGAAAATAGTAATATGAGAGAATATAATATAAGTGAAATAATAATTTAATAAAATTATCTTCAGGGCAGGGTGTAATTCCCTACCGGCGGTATAGCCCGCGAGCTCGAAAGAGTATGATTCGGTGAAACTCCGAAGCCGACAGTAAAGTCTGGATGAAAGAAGGTAGTAAGTTAGAAAAATTGATGCTATTTTTGCATTTAATCTAATTAGCTTGTTTTTTTATGCCCTGGTGAATTTTCATCAGGGTTTTTATGTATTAAAAATTTTAATTTAAGCAAAATATAGATAAGACAAGCAATTTGAATTCTAACAAATTACCCCAGAGGATAACTTTTGGGAGGAGAGTAAAATGAATAATTCAAACAAAAATGTAAACAAAATGATTAAAATTTCTTTGCTGGTGGCTATTGCTGTTGTATTAATGTATTTCGATTTTCCAATAATACCATTATTCCCATGGTTAAAAATTGATTTAAGTGAAGTTCCAGCTTTAATGGGTGGATTTGCTTATGGTCCAGTAGCTGGTGGAGCTATAGTTATCTTAAAGGTATTATTGAGATTCCTAGTTAAGGGAACACAAACAGGATTTATTGGAGAATTAGCAAATATTATTGTTGGGTTAGCTTTAGTTGTTCCAGCGGCGTGGATTTATAATAGAAACAAGAGTAAGAAAACAGCTATTATCGGTATGATAGTTGGTGGGCTTGTTATGGAAGTACTAGGAATTGTAGCAAATGTATATTTATTATTACCTGCATATGGAATGAAAATGAATCCAGCAGAATTAAGTAAATATATTACGGTAGGGCTATTACCTTTCAATGGAGTAAAAGCTCTAATAGTATCAGTAATAACATATCTTTTATATAAAAAGGTATCTGTTGCAATATTCAAGGTTGATAGTAACTTTGGAAAAAGCAAAAAACAAATAGCTTAGTAAATGATAAAGTAAAAATGGCAAATGGCAAATTATTTTTTGAAACCTCGTAGAAGTTTCTACTTTAATTTGTCATTTGCCATTCGTTATTTGTGGTTAATTATCTCTTTTCCACATTATAATAGCATCTTCTCCATTATCAGAATAATACTTTTTTCTTATACCTTCTTCTTTAAAATTAAACTTTTTATAAAGATTTTGAGCAGCTATATTAGATGTTCTCACTTCTAATGTTATATCTGTACAATTATGTTCTTTACAAACTTCCAAGAGCTTTATTAAGAGATTAGAAGCTATTCCTTTTTTTCTATAAGATGGATTAACAGCTATATTAGTAATATCACCTTCACCAGCAACTATCCACACACCTGCATAACCAATTACTTCCTTTGTGGATAAATCTTCGGCAATTACATATTTTGCTAATGGGTTTTCTATTTCATAAGTTATAGAATCTAAGCTCCAAGGAACGTTAAAACATATTTTGCTTAATTCAAAAACACCATTAATATGAGAACTATCCATGAGTTTATAATCTATTTTCATTTTTCATAGCCAACCTTTGTTCTAATTCTCTTACTGCTTGAGGTTTCTTTAAGTAAAGAGGAGCTGAATTCTTATCATCAAAGTTTCCATTCTTTAATTCAATCATTCCAAGTTCTCCAAGTGAAGAAGCTTTTATAATATTTAAGTGGTTTGGTGCAAATATAGCATTAGGAATATTTTCTTTTAAATAATCCTTGTGTTTATAAACACCATCACCAGTAAATATAACTTTTTCTCCTTTAGAATTTATTTCAGTAGCTAACTCTTCTAAAGAAAGAGCAGAATAATCTATAACTTTAGTTAATTTGCCATCGACATTTTTGTAAATGCAAGTAAATACACTATCTCTCAATGCATCCATCATTGGACATATAAGTCCATCGAAGTTTATAAGAGAATATGCTAAAGCATCTAAACTAGAAATGCTAACATAAGGTTTATTACTTCCCATGCTTAACCCTTTTACAGTAGCCATGCCAATTCTTAATCCTGTAAATGAACCAGGACCTTTTGATACTACAAACCCATCAACATCATTTATATCAACTTCGCAATCCTTAAGAAGTTCTTCTACTTTTTCCATTAAAATAACAGAATGTTCTCTTTTAAAATTAATAGTAAATTCACCTAGTACATGTTCATCTCTAAGAAGAGCAACAGTTGTTACCAAGGATGAAGAATCCATACTTAAAACTATCATATTTTTAACTCCTTTATATAATCATATCTTTCGCCATATGGCTTTAATGTAATATTTCTAAAGTTTTCACCTTTATCTAAGTCTTTTTCTATATGAATATGTAGATATTCATTAGGTAAAATATCTTCTATATAATTAGCCCATTCGATTACTGAAACACCATCTGAAAATATATAATCATCAAAACCTATAGCATATATCTCGTCAGGATCAGATACTCTATAAACGTCAAAGTGATAAAATTTTAATCTTCCAGAATCATATTCATTTACTATAGTAAATGTAGGACTAGTAATATGGTCATCAATTCCTAAACCTTTAGCTATACCTTTAGTTATGTGAGTTTTACCAGTTCCTAAATCACCGGTTAAACATACTATATCACCTGATTTTAAAATCTTACCTAACTCTAATCCAATAGCAGTAGTTTGATCAACGCTATTAACAGAAAAAATCATAAAAAATCCTCCAGTATATAGTTAATAGTAAGAGAGCAATAAACTTAACTATAATAAATTTTTAACTCTTAACTTTTAACTCTTAATTATTAACTATCTTTTATTTTATCCAAAAAGGTGAAAAAAGAAAAGAATTATAAAAAAATACTATAAAAAATGTTGATTTTAATAAAAATATATTATATAATAACTTATGTCTTAGGGGTATGGCTCAACGGTAGAGTAGTGGTCTCCAAAACCATTGGTTGTGGGTTCAAATCCTACTGCCCCTGCCAAATAGAAACTAGTAAGCGAAGCTTGCTAGTTTTTTTGCGTAAAGCTCTAAATTTAAATTTAGCTAGATGAATGTGACTGACAATAAAAATGTTAATTTTGTTATTGTAAATTACACTATAAAAATATAATATAAGTGTTTTAAAATAAAAATTATGTATAGAATTAAGAGGTAAAGATTATAGATTGGAGATAGCTATGGAGAAAGCTTTAGAGATATTAAAAAAGTATTATGGATATAACTCCTTTAGAGGAAAGCAAGAAGAAATTATTAGTGAAATACTAAAAGGTAATGATGTATTGACAATAATGCCAACTGGTGGAGGTAAATCTATATGCTATCAGGTACCAGCTATGCTTTTAGATGGTATAACATTAGTAATATCACCTCTTATTTCATTAATGAAAGACCAAGTAGATAGTATAAATAACATAGGGATACAGTCTGCGTATATAAATTCATCATTAAGTAATTTAGAAATAAATGATATATTAGGAAAAGTTAAAAATGGAGAAATAAAGATATTATATGTAGCGCCAGAAAGATTAGAGTCTAATGAATTTTTAACTTTGATAACTCAGATAGAAATATCTCAAATTGCAATAGATGAAGCTCATTGCGTATCACAATGGGGACATGATTTTAGAGTTAGCTATAGGAGAATTAGTAGATTTATTTCATTACTAACTAAAAGGCCTATAGTAACAGCATTTACAGCTACTGCTACAGAAGAAGTAAGAAGAGATATAATAGAAAAATTAACTCTTAAAAATCCAAAGATTTTTATATCAGGCTTTGATAGAGAAAATTTAAAGATAGTAGTTGAAAAGGGTGTAATTAGAAAAAATTATTTATTAGATTATATAGAAAAAAATAAAGATGAATCAGGTATTATATATTGTGCGACTAGAAAAGAGGTTGATAACCTTCATAGCTTCCTAATTCAAAAGGGTATAGATGTTGAAAAGTATCATGCTGGATTAGGAGATGAAGAAAGAAAAAGAGCACAAGAAGATTTTATATATGATAAATCAAAGATTATAATAGCTACTAATGCCTTCGGAATGGGAATAGATAAACCTAATATAAGATATGTAATTCACTATAATATGCCTAAAAATATTGAAGGCTATTATCAAGAGATAGGTAGAGCTGGAAGAGACGGAGAAAATAGTGAGTGTATAATGTTATTTTCTCCATCAGATGTTCAGACTCAAAGATATATTATAGATGCTGGAACTGTGGATCCTGTAAGAAAAGAGAATGAGCTTTCAAAATTACAAACGATGATTAATTTTGTATATAGCCAAGAATGTTATAGAAAATTTATCTTAAAATATTTTGGAGAAGAAGTTGAGGAAGATTGTAATAATTGCAGCAATTGTGAAGCTCAAGGTGAGTTAGTTGATAAAACAGAAGATGCTCAAAAAGTTATTTCATGTGCTTATAGAATGGGACAAAAATATGGAATAGGTATGATTGTGGATGTTCTTAGAGGTTCTACAAATAAGAAGGTTATTGAATTAGGGTTAGATAAATTATCTACTTATAATATAATGAAAAATTACACTAAAGATAAATTATCTGAATTTATAAATATATTAATATCTTATGGATATCTTAATTATAGGGGAGAGTACCCTGTAGTTACTTTAAACAATAAGTCTGTAGAAATAGTTAAAGGTCAAAGACAAGTATTTGTAAGACAAATTAATGTTAAGAAAACAGTATCTAAAAATAATGAATTGTTTAATATATTGAGAATTATAAGAATGGAGATAGCGTCAGAAGAGAAAATACCTCCATATATTATATTTGGTGATAATACATTAAAAGAGTTTAGTACAAGAATGCCAATAACAGAAGAACAATTTTTAGATATTAGTGGAGTTGGTAAAGCTAAGCTTGAAAAGTATGGCGAAATATTTATGGAAGCTATAAGAAAATATATAAATGAAAATAATATTAACGTAAACTTTGTATTTAATACTACAACTAAAGAAGTAAGAGAGACAAAGAGTAAAGGTGATATAAAAGAAAAATCTTATGTTACAACTGTTAATATGTTAAGAAAAAATATAAGTTTTGAGGATGTAGCTAAGGAAAGAGGTATTACTATTCAAACTATATTTAATCATATAGAACAATACTTAGCTGATAATAATGACTTGGGGTTTGATATAAACTTTAGTGATTTTTTTACAGATGAAGAAGAAGCTATTATTGATAAAGCTATAGAAGAAGTAGGGGCAAATACTTTAAAGCCAATAAAAGAAAGAGTCCCTGAAAACATAACTTATAATGCAATAAAGGCCGTAATTTTAAAGAAATTCATTATGAATAACAATATATAACTTAGAAAAATAAGCTGATACATATTAGCTTATTTTTTTTATTTACTAGAGATGTATGAAACAATATGTTACAAATAAGAAACAAATTTTAAATAGTAGGTATTTGTTTTATTATCTTTGAAAACTATTACAATTTTATGCATTTAGTTGTACAATGTAATCAAATAAAAGAAATAAAATAGAAAAAAGGTGTGATTATTTATGACGTATACAATAGAAATGAATGGAGCTCAAATGAAGTTCATAAGAGAGTTTTTTGATAACTATGAAGATGATAAAGTTAAATTAACTTTAAAAGACGGTTCTAATAGAATAAAGGTTGTTTATACTGCAGAGTCAGATTTAGAAAAATCAGAACTTGAAGGTCATTTAAAGACATCATTTAAGACTAAATCAAAATATGCAAGTGCACTTTATTACACAATACATGTAAAATAGTTAATATCCTAATTTAGGACAAGTATATATAGTAAGAATTAAAGCAATAAAATGAAGTAGTAAAAAAATAAGAAACAAGGGAGAGAGTAAAATGAAATTTCCAAAGGACTTTTTATTTGGAGCAGCATCAGCATCATATCAGGTTGAAGGAGCATGGAATGAAGACGGAAAAGGCCTTTCTAACTGGGATGTTTTCTCTAAGATACCAGGAAAAACTTTTGAAGGAACAAATGGTGATGTAGCAGTAGATCACTATCATAGATATAAAGAAGATATAAAACTTATGGCAGAAATGGGATTAGAATCCTATAGATTTTCAATTTCTTGGCCAAGAATAATTCCAAATGGAGTTGGAGAAGTAAATGAAAAAGGATTAGAATTCTATAATAATGTAATTAATGAATGTTTAAAATATGGAATAGTTCCTTTTGTAACATTATATCATTGGGATTTACCACAAGTTTTAGAAGAAAAAGGTGGATGGACAAATAAAGAAACAGTAGATGCATTTGTTAAATATGCAGAAGTATGTTTCAAGGCTTTTGGAGATAGAGTTAAACATTGGATTACATTTAATGAAACTGTAGTATTCTGTGGATTAGGATACTTAGCAGGAGCTCATCCACCAGCAATAGTTGGAGATGTCAAGAAATACTTCCAAGCTACACATAATGTATTTACAGCTCATGCTAGATCAATTGAATTATATAAGAGCTTAAAACAATATGGAGAAATAGGTATAACTCATGTATTCTCACCAGCATTTAGTATTGATGAAAACCCAGAAAATATAAAAGCTACTATGCATGCTAGAGAAGTAGACATGCACTGGTACTATGATCCAATATTAAAGGGTGAATATCCTGAGTATGTTGTAAAGTATATTGAAAAGTTAGGCTTTACTCCAGATTGGACAGAAGAAGAATTAGCAGTAATTAAGAGCTCTGCTGATAAGAACGATTTTATAGGATTAAACTACTATCAACCTCAAAGAATTATGAAAAATGATGTAGAAGAAGATGTAGAGAGAACAAGAGAAAATTCAACAGGAGCTCCAGGAAATCCTTCATTTGATGGCGTTTATAAAACTGTTATGATGGAAGATAAAAAGTATACTAAATGGGGATGGGAAATATCACCAGAAGGTTTCTTAGATGGATTAAGACTTCTTAAAGAAAGATACGGTGATGTTAAGATGTACATCACTGAAAATGGATTAGGGGATGAAGATCCAATAATTGAAGATGAAATAGTAGATATTCCAAGAATAAAATATATTGAAGAGCATTTAAGAGCTGTTAAGATGGCTATTCAAGAAGGAATAAATATGAAGGGATATTATGCTTGGTCAGTTATAGATTTATTAAGCTGGTTAAATGGATATAAGAAACAATATGGATTTATATATGTAGACCATAAAAATAACCTTGAAAGAAAGAAAAAAGCATCTTTCCACTGGTATAAGGAAATAATTGAGACTAGAGGCGAAGAACTATAAAATATAAAAAAGATATGACAAGTAATTAGGAAGAATTTCCTAGTACTTGTCATTTTTTCTTAAAAATTATAATATTAATATACACATAAATATTGGGTAATATATAAATAAGATTTTTTATTATAAGTATTTTCCAAAAAAACAAAATTATATTACAATAATATAAAAAGTACGCTAAAGAAAAAAGGGGAAGTAGAAGTATGTTTAGTCACGATAAGATTCAAAGTTTAAATGAATTAGAATTATCTCTATATAGCTATATAATAAAAAATAGTGAAAAAGTTATTTATATGAGAATTAGAGAATTAGCAAATGAAGCCCATGTTTCTACTACTACAATTTTAAGATTTTGTAAAAAGTTAAATTGCGATGGATTTTCAGAATTTAAGGTTAAGCTAAAGCTATACATAGAAAACGGAAAAAGTAATCAATTAACTGATAATACAGCTATGCTAATTGACTTTTTAAAGAAAACAGAGACAGAAGATTTTAAGAATAAAATAAAACAAATTTGTGAAATTGTTAGTGGGGCTGAGAGCGTAGTATTTGTTGGAATAGGGGGTTCAGGAATATTAGCTAAGTACGCAGCAAGATATTTATCATCAGTAGGTAAATTTGCTATTTATTTAGATGATCCTTTTTATCCGACAAAGTGTAAACATTATGAAAATAGTGTAGCAATTGTATTTTCTGTATCAGGTGAAACACCGACGGTTATAGATCATGTTAATAAGTTGAAAAAAGAAAAAAGTTCAATTGTTAGTATAACTAATAATGAAAATTGTACTTTGGCTAAGATGTCAGATATAAATTTAAGTTATTATATTCAACGAGCAAAAGTTGAAGACTATGATATAAGTACTCAAGTTCCGGTTTTGTATATAATTGAATTAATAGGAAAAAGATTATATAACTACTATTTACAATATCCTAATAAATAAATATGATTTTTTAGAAAATACACAAAACAATGTGTATTTTCTTTTTTTATATACAATTTTTTAAATGTATATACAATTATTGAAAGAGCTTTAAATAAAAGGTTCCAGTGAGGTTAATGCAAAAATGTCAAAAAAACAAAGTGTTACAAAAAAGTAACAAATTTTAAAGTAACTGTACTTGTTTTTTACGACTTGAAAATGATTACAAATTTTAAATTTATGTAGTATACTATAGTCACAGGGAAGGAAAAGAGGTGAAGCGATAGTGATTCATTCAGAATTAGATAAATTTAAAGATGGATTTCTATGGGGGAGTGCCTCGGCAGCATATCAAGTTGAAGGTGCCTTTAACAAAGATGGAAAAGGCTTAAGCATATGGGATACATTTAGTAAGCTAGATGGAACAACATATAAATCAACAAATGGTGATATTGCAGTTGATCATTATAACAGATATAAAGAAGATGTTGCTTTAATGAAAGAAATGGGATTAAAAGCATACAGATTTTCAATATCATGGAGTCGTATCTTTCCAGATGGAAGAGGACAAGTTAATGAAGATGGTTTAAAGTTTTATGATAACTTAATAAATGAGTTAATAAAAAATGATATTAAACCAATAATTACAATATATCATTGGGATTTGCCACAAAAACTTCAAGACTTATATGGTGGTTGGGAATCAAGAGAGATTATTGATGACTTCAATAATTATTGCATAACTCTTTATAAGAGATATGGAGACAGGGTAAAGTATTGGATAACATTAAATGAACAAAATGTATTTATATTATTAGGATATAAATTAGCACTTCATCCACCAATGGTAAAGGATGATAAGAGAATGCTAAATGCAAATCACATTGCAAGTTTAGCAAATGCAAAAGCGATTGAATCGTTTAGAAAATATGTACCTAATGGAATGATTGGGCCAAGCTTTGCTTTTACACCTAATTATGCATATACTTGCAAAACAGATGATGTTCTAGCAAGAGAGAATGCTGAAGATATGAATTGTCACTGGTGGTTAGATATATATTGTTGGGGAACATATCCAACATTTACTTTAAGCAGATATGAGAGACAAGGTGTAGCACCAGAAATCGAAGATGGTGACATTGAACTTTTAGAAAGAGGAAAACCTGATTTTATAGGAATCAACTATTATAGAAGTGAAACTGTTGAAGCAAATGAAATAGATGGAATAAGTAATTTTGAGGAAATAAATACTTCAGGTAAGAAGGGAACATCAAAAAATTATGGAGTTCCTGGTGTTTTCAAAACAGTAAAAAATCCTCATCTAGATTCAACAAATTGGGATTGGGAGATAGATCCTACAGGATTAAGAATAGGTATTAGAAGAATAAATAGTAGATATAGGCTACCTATACTTATCACTGAAAACGGTTTGGGAGAGTTTGATAGATTAGAAGATGGACAAGTTAATGATGATTATAGAATAGATTACATAAGAAATCATATAAAAGCTTGTCAAGAAGCTATTACAGATGGAGCTGAACTATTAGGATACTGTACTTGGTCTTTTACAGATTTATTAAGTTGGTTAAATGGTTACCAAAAACGTTATGGATTTGTATATGTAGATAGAGACGAGTCGAATGTAAAGGATTTAAGGCGATTTAAAAAGAAAAGTTTCTATTGGTACAAAAAGGTAATAGAAACAAATGGTCAAGTTTTATGAGTTTATAATTAAAAATTAATATATCAAATTAAAAATAAAAAAATGTTTAAATTTAAGGAGGAATTATCATGAAAAATATTTTATTAGTATGTGCAGCTGGAATGTCAACAAGCCTTTTAGTAAACAAAATGAAGGCAGCAGCAAAAGACAGGGGATTAGAAATAGAAATAAATGCTTTACCAGTATCTGAATGCTCATCAGTAATAGACAAGGTAGACATAGTATTATTAGGACCACAAGTTAGATTCCAAAAACCACAAGTAGATGCTTTAGTAAACGGAAGAATCCCAGTAGATGTAATTGATATGAGATTATACGGAACAATGAACGGAAAAGCTATATTAGAACAAGTTATAGCAAAAATTGGAGAATAATAAATAATATTTATTATAATTAAAAATTAAGGGGGACTTAAAGATGAATTTTATGGACAAATTTAATAGTGTTATTGAAAGAGCACTAGTGCCTGTAGCGGCAAAACTAAATGCACAAAGACATATATGTGCAGTAAGAGACGCATTTATATTAACATTCCCATTAACGATGGCTGGTTCGTTAATGATTTTATTAAACTTCGTTTTATTATCACCAGATGGATTCATAGCTAATCTATTAAATTTAGGTGAATTAATACCTAACTTAGCTGATTATCAAGCAATATTCTCACCAGTATTAAAAGGTTCAACTGATATTTTAGCAGTTTTAGTTGTTTTCTTAATAGCTAGAAACCTTGCAAAATCACTTGGTGGAGATGATTTATTAACAGGATTAACTGCACTTTCAGTATTCTTTATAATTTATCCATCAGCAGTAGATGGTGGTTTACAAACAACTTATATGGGACCACAAGGTTTATTCGTTGCAATTATAGTAGGATTATTAGTAGGTGAAATATTAACAAGACTTACAAAGACTTCAAAGTTAGAAATTAAAATGCCAGAGCAAGTGCCTCCAGCAGTTGCAAGAACATTTAAAGTATTACTTCCAATTATTATAGTTACAATTGGATTCTCAGTATTAAATTATATTATATTACAAGTTACAGATGGTGGCGGAATCCATACATTAGTATATAACGTATTACAAGCACCGTTAACTAAATTAGGTGATAGTATATGGTCAGTAGTTGCATTTGGTATTATATCAAATATACTATGGGTTATGGGTATTCATGGACCTAATACAGTACAAGCAGTTAGAGACGTAGTATTTGCAGAAGCTAATGCAGCAAACTTAAAGTTCGTTTCTGAAATGGGAACAGCTTGGGGAGCTCCTTATCCAAACACTTGGGCTTTATATGATGCATTTGGTAACTACGGTGGATCAGGAATGACTTTAGGATTAATTATAGCAATATTTATCTTTAGTAGACAAAGAGATCAAAAGGATATCGCAAAATTATCACTAGCTCCAGGTTTATTCAATATCAATGAATCAGTAATATTTGGTTTACCAATAGTATTAAACCCAATGTTCTTAATACCATTCGTATTAGTACCAGTAGCAAATGTATTCATAGGATATTTTGCAATTAAATTTGAGTTAATACCTCCAGTAGCATATTCAGTACCTTGGACAACACCAGGACCATTAATACCTTTCTTAGGTACAGGTGGTAATTTCATGGCTCTAGTAATTGGATTTGTTTGTTTAGGTGTGAGCGTATTACTTTATGCACCATTCGTAATTGCTTCTAACAAAGCAGCAGAGAAAATGAATGAAACAAACGACTATGCAGAAATAGTTTAGTATATAAAAATATAGAATAATAAGTAAGAATATAGTATACTAATTCTAGTTACATTAAGTAACTAGAATTAGTGTATATTAAAGGAGAAGAACTATGAACGAATTAGAATTAGTAGCATTTGAAATCATAAGCAATGTAGGAATGGGTAAATCTTTAGCTATGGAAGCAATAAGAGAAGGTAGACAAGGTAATTATGAATTAGCAGAACAAAAATTAGAAGAAGCTAAACAATTCTTATTACAAGGACACCACGCTCATGCTGGATTAATTCAAAAAGAAGCAGCAGGCGAAAAGCTAGAATTCTCTTTAATAATAATGCATGCTGAAGACCAATTAATAAGCGCAGAAACTATAAAAGATTTAGCATTTGAAATGATCGAAATGCACAAGAGCTTAAATAGAGCTTAATATTTAATTAGAAATTAAAGATACATATAGTGTAAAGATGTAAGTTCTTTATTGTACAAGCAATAAAAACGTTTTTACACTATATAAGTATCTATTATATTTATTAATATCATTTAATTAATTATTTATAAGTTGACAAAGAAATATATTTTTGATAAAATAATTTATGTTAAAGGGGTATGGCTCAACGGTAGAGTAGTGGTCTCCAAAACCATTGGTTGTGGGTTCAAATCCTACTGCCCCTGCCAAAGACTTAGTTTATCTAAGTCTTTTTTTGTTTTTCTTATGAATTTACATTTAATTGTTTATAATATTATAGAAGAGAAATAAGAAAAAATTTTATTTTAAGAATAAAAAATAAATGAATTATATGGTATATTTAAATATAAGGTTATAGATATATAGGATATTAGTAATAATATGGTGTAAAATTTTTAGTGATTTATACTGAGATTTTAAAGTCTTAAAAAGGGGAATTAATAGGAGTATTATTTATGATAATAGAAAAAGTATTAAATAATAATGTTGTTGTATCAATAGATCCTAAAACAAAAAAAGAAATAATCCTTTTAGGAAGTGGAATTGCTTTTAATAAAAAAATAGGTCAAGAAGTGGATGAAAGTAAAATTGAAAAAACATTTGTTTTAGATGATAAAACATTAGGAAATAAATTTAAAAAGTTAATAAATCAAATACCAGATGGAGTTTTTCAGTTATCTCATGAAATAATATCTCATGCTAGTAAAGAATTAAATGCAAAATTTGATAAGCAAATATATATATCTTTATCAGATCATATAGCGTTTGCAATAAAAAGATATAAGAAGAATATGATGATAAAAAATGAATTACTAAATGAAATTAGAAGAGTTCATAAGAAAGAATATAAAGTAGCATTATGGGCATTAGAATTTTTAAATAGGAAATTAAAAATTGAATTGCCAGAGGATGAAGCTGGATTTATAGCATTACATTTTATTAATGCAAGCTTAAACCAATCAACAAGTAACTCTATAGAATCTACTAAAATAGTTAAAGATATATTAAATATAATAAGATATTATTTTTCATTAGAATTTAAAGAAGATGATTTAAATTATGATAGATTGCTTACGCATTTAAAATATTTTTCCAAAAGAATAATTGAAAATAATCAGGATAATGCTTCGGAAGACGAATTTATTAATATGGTAATTAAAAGCTATCCTGAAGCTTATAATTGTACACTGAAGATAAAAGAATATATAGTAAATAACTATAAGTATGACGTTAATAGTAATGAAATAGTATATCTAACACTACATATTCAAAGAATTGTATCAGTGTCTAGATATGATAATTAAAAAAGAGACGGTTTTCCGTCTCTTTTTTAGCATTTAACATCTTTGACTATCCATTGAGAGTATGGAGTGGCGTAATTAGAATCTTTATTTTCTTGTATATATTCATAAAATGAATCAAGAAAACCTAACCTATAACCATCATTTGTTAATACAACTCCTCCAATATTATACTGATAAGAAAGAATTTGATCTAATGTTAAGTTATTTTGATTATTCATTATTTGGTAGAGTACCATAAAAGTAGTAGTTCGTCCTTCACCTGCATGACAATGAAAATGTAAGTGGAGATCATCTGGCTTATTTTTTATGAAGTCTACGAATTCATCAACAGTATCAGGTGTAGGAACTCCTCCATCTCTAACTGCAAAACGTTTATATTGCATACCACAATCTGTTACAGCCTTTTCTTCAGTGCAAACAGATTCTGCTTCTAAGCATTTATATAATTTACCATTTTCGTGAAATATATTAACTTGAGAATTAGTTTTTATTTTATTAAGTTCTGAATTTTCTTTTTCTATAGTTTCTACTGAATCAAAACCATTATTAATTAGTTTATAGAAGTTATGATAGCTTATAGCTAAATCATTTAATAGTCCATGAGATTCTTGCCTCAAATCTACAATGCATATATTTTCTTTATTTATAGCCTTTTTCAATGGTTCTACTTGATCATTAGTAAATTGAGCACTTCCTGAAATATTAAGAAGTGTGACATCTCTAAATCTATTAGGCAAAGGTGTTTTTAAGTCGCTATCTAATATAATAACATCCTTATTTTTCTTAAAAATATACGAATTACTGTCTGCTTTAGGAAAAGCACCTATTAAAGCCGAAGATGATATAAGGATTGTAGATAGTATGGATAATTTCTTTAAAAATTTACTGTTCATATATACCTCCATTTATAGAATTTATAATATTTTTTGTTATTTAAACTTTTATTATTCAAGCAATATTTTATAGCTTTATTAAAGCAATGAAATATGTTTAAAATTTAGAAAAAGTGGACAGTATTTGAGAAAAAAGGGTAGGTGTTTTTATGGATTTTATGTATATTCAATTAGTAATTTTTTTAACTATAATATTAAGTGCTGTCATAGCTGGTAAGAAGGGTGCATTAATATCCTTTTTAGTATGGGCAGTTGAAACTTATATAATATTTAAAGTAGATAGTTTTAGTTATCTGCAACTTATAACATTAGGGTTATCATTCCAAATAGCAATAATTATAGCTATAATAAGAGATTTAGTTGCAAAGCAATTTAAAAAGAAGGTAAATAATTAATTATATATTCCAGTATTTTCTTGTAATATAAAAGTCATCTCAGGGCAATATAATAGTGTAGACAGGAAACAAAATAAAATATAACAATATTCTATTAGTTACTGTTTATAATTCATGAAACCAAGGGAGGAATCAGACATGTCAAAAGCATTAGTTCCAGAAGCAAAAAATGGGTTAAGCGCATTTAAGAACGAAGTAGCGAATGAGTTAGGAGTACCATTTACAGATTATAATGGTAACTTAACATCTAGACAATGTGGTTCCGTTGGTGGTGAAATGGTTAAAAGAATGGTAGAACAATACGAAAGTGGATTAAAGTAAAGCACCACTAAGGAAACACACTAAAAGATGGTCAATATCTTGAGAGGGTGATATCTTATGGAGAATTTACCGCCAGAAAAGTATTGAAAATCTATTATTCGCTAAAGGGAAAGAGATGCAGAGTTTGCATCTCTTTTTCTTTTACACAAAATATGGTAAAATAAGAACAAAGGTTCGTTAAGGGGGATAATATGAGAAAGGTTAAAATTTTACATTGTTCAGATATACATTTTGATACTCCTTTTAAAGAGTTGAGTAAAGAAATTGCAAACAATTGTAGAGAAGAATTATTAGAGACATTTAAAAGAATAATAGATTTAACTATAGAAGAAAATGTACAAGTACTATTTATTGCAGGAGATTTATTTGATAATTTTACAGTAAATAAAACAACGTTAATTTTTATTATTAATCAATTAAAAAGAATAAAAGATAAATATATATTTATAGCTCCAGGAAACCATGATCCTTATTATGAAAAATCTTTTTATAATATGATTAATTGGCCAAGCAATGTTCATATTTTTACAGGGAAGATGAGTAAAAAAGAAATAAGTGAATTAGAATTAGTAGTGTATGGAGCTGGATTTACAAAAAAGTATGAGAGAGAAACTTTAATTAATATTGAAGAGTTAGATACTTCAAAAATAAATATGATGGTATTGCATGGAGATATATCTACTAAGGATGCTAAAAATGACTATAATCCAATTTCTTTAAAAGATATAAGGAATTCTTATATGGATTATATAGCATTAGGACACATTCATAAATTTTCAGGAATATTAAAAGAAGAAAATTCTTATTATGCTTATAGTGGCTGCCCTCAAGGTCGTGGATTTGATGAAGTAGGGAAAAAAGGAGTTATTTTAGGTGAGGTATATAAGGGAGGCGTAGATTTAAAATTTATTCCTATTAATAAAAGAGAATATATAGTTAAAGATATTGATATATCGGAATGTGATACATATGAAGATATTAAAGAAAAATTACTTAGTATTCTAGATGAAAAAGATAGGTTAAACAATCTATTTAAGATCACACTTACTGGTGATATAAAAAGTCACTTATATTTAGATATTAAAACTTTAGTAGAAAAATTAAAAAATGATTATTACTTTATAAAAGTTTTAAATAAAACAACTGTAGAAATGAGTTTAGATGAGTTAGCTAATGATTATTCTATAAGAGGTAAGTTTATAAAGAGAATGTTAGAAAAGCTTAAAGAAGCAAATGAAGATGAAAAGGAAATAATAAATAGAGCATTAAAAATTGGATTGCAGAGCCTTTCAGAGGAAGAGGTGAAATTAAATGATAATTAAAAAAGTTAATATTATTGCCTTTGGAGGGTTAAAAAACAAAGTTGTAGAGTTTGATAATGGAATTAATATAATTTATGGCGAAAATGAAACTGGAAAGAGTACTATTCAATCTTTTATAAAGATATGGTTATATGGATTTAGTAGTAATAGAGGTAAAGATTTAAGGGTAAATGAAAGATTAAGGTATATGCCGTTATCTGGAGAGGTAATTAAGGGAGAGCTTTGGGTCGAATTTAAAGATAAAACTTATATTATAAAAAGGACTTTTGGCAAAACCAAGAAAGAAGATACTTCATTAATAATAAATGCTTTAACAGGAGATGAAGTTAAGGATATAAATTCAGAAGAACCAGGAAAGTATTTTTTAAATATTAATAGATCTACATTTATAAAAACGCTTTTTATAAGACAATTAGGAAGTGAAGTAAATAAAGATAAAGATGAAGAGATTTTAGATAAGATATTAAATTCTGTAGGAGTTTCAGAAGGAGATGTAACGGTAGATAAGGCTTTTATAATGTTAGACAATTATAAGAAGTATTTAAGTAATATTAGAAAGAGTGGATATTTAGATAAGCTAAGAGAAAAGTATAGTTTATTATTAGCTGAAAGACATGAAAGATATAATTTAGCAGAACAGAATTTAGATAATGAAAAAGAGCTACTAAATTTAAAAGAAGAAAGAGAAAATACAAAGAATGAACTTTCAAATTTAGACTGTTATAAAAAATATTTAAAAAAGATTAAATTGCAAGAAGAATATGAGGATATTATAAAGTATTCAAGAAAAAAAGAGGAGCTTCAAAAAAAAGAAAAAAATATTAGTAAGTTTTTAATTAATAATAATGATGAAGTATTATTAGAGACAGTTGATTTATTAAAAGAAGAATACTCTATGTATTTAAGATTATTAGATTTAAGAGAAAAGGCTAAGGTTAAATTAGATTCTAAATTAGATGAATTAAAGAGGTCGGAAGAACCGCTAAAAGAATATAAATATATAGAAGAATTAGGTGAAGATATTTCTAAAGAGTTGATAAAATTAAAAATTGAACAGGATTCTTTAAGAGAAAAAATAGAGATTAATAGAAAAATAGATAAAGAAATTACTTTACTTAAAAATAAAGCAATATTAGCTAAAGAGCATATTGGAGATGCTTATAAGATAGAAGATATTAGGAAAAATGTAGAGAGTGAACTTGAAATATATGAAGAAAAGTTGAAGAGTTTAAAGTTTGCTATGGAAAATAAAAAAAATAATAGTATTTTAAATAATAAGTATATAAAGGTATCTATAGGATTATTAGCAGTAATATTTTTTGTTTTAGGATTAGTATCGAACAGTATTGGTATCAGAATAAGTTTATTTACAATGTCTGCATTGAGTATTTTATTATTATTTTTAGTCAACAGAATAATAGAGTTAAAAGAAAAATCTTATATAAATTCCTTAAAGAAAGATGTAGAGGAAATAGAGTTAAACCTAGAACAGTATAATAAAATAGTTGGAGTTATAGATTTTGGACAACTTATAAGATATTTAAAATTATATAATGAGTATTTAGGTATTAAAGAAAATATAGAAGTAAAAATTAGTGAAAAATACAATCAAAAAGAGCTGTTAAACTTAGATGATGCTAATGATAAATTCAATGCTAACAAAGAAAAAATTGATGATTATTTAAAAATATCTAAAGCAGACAATATAGATGTTTTAATAGATGATATATATAAGTTTGAGGAAATTAATAAAAATTGTAATTCTTTAAAGCATGATGCAAAAAGTGATGAAGAAGTATTACGTGATTTTGAGAAACAATTAGAAGCAAAAAAAGATACAATTTTTGAAAAATTAAAATATGTAGGATTAGAAGGTATTGATATTATCGAAGTAGGAGAAAGGTTAGATGAATTAAAGCGTAAAATAAATCAAAAAAGAGAAATTCATAGAAGCTTATTATCGGTAGAAGAAACTTATTTAGCCTTAATAAAAGATAAAGATATTGAAAAAATTAAGAATGAGATAAAAGAAATAATTGATGTGGATTTTAAGTTTAGTTTTAAAGATGAAGAGGAAGTTGATTCAGAAATAAAAAGAAAATCCAATGAATTAATTCAAATTGAAAAAGATATAAAGGATTTAGAAAACAAAATAGAGAATTTATTTAAAGGCAAACGTAACATAGCTGAAATTGAAGATGAAATTACTAATATAGAAGATAATATAAATGAAGAAGAAAAAAATTTAAAAGCTGTAGAATTAGCAAAAGAAGTATTAAATCAATCTTATGATGGATTAAGAAATGACTTTGGACCAATATTAAATAAAAAAGTAAACTCGTTATTTAAAGAGTTTAGTGATAACAAATATAGTAACGTTTTAGTTTCTGATAAATACGAAATGAAGGTAGTATATAATGATGAAGTTTTATCATCACAACTTTTAAGTAATGGAGCTAATGATCAATTGTATTTAGCATTGAGAGTTGCATTTATAGAGATGATATTTAATAGTAAAGATGTAACCTTATATTTAGATGATGCTTTTACTCAATATGATGATAACAGAATTAAAACTATATTAAGCTATTTAGCTTCTGAGAGTTTTATTCAGATATTAATATTTACTTGTCAAAATAGAGAAGAATCTTATTTGAAGGAAAAAGGTATAAATCATAATTATATTTTATTATAAGTTTGGAAATTATATAGATAATATAGTAAAAATGGAAGGGATTTTATGAAAAAGATATTGTTAATTATTATAGTAGCTATATTATTATTTATTACAATTATTAATTTTCAAGATGATAATAATTTTAAGGATAAAAGCAATTTGTTTAGAGTAGAAAAAATAAAGTGGATTCCACTTTATTTTTTTGTGGATTAAAAAGGAAATTTAGTCTAAACTTATAATATAGAGAATTAGGAGAGGTAGTAAGAATGTCAAAACCATATGAATTTTATAAAGCAAAAATTGAAGAAAATAAAAATATTTTAAATAAACTAGAAAAAACATTAATAGTATATTCATCTATTAGATTAGCTATAGTTATTATCTGTATAGGGTTATTATATCTTCTATATAAAAGTAATAATATTATGGGAATGTTGCTTACGTTTTTAGTATCATTTGTTGTATTTTTAATTGTAGCATTTATGCATAATAATAAATTAAATGAAAAAAAGAAATTAAATATTCTTTTAGAATACAATAAAAATGGATTAAAGAGAATAAATGGAGAATGGAAGAACTTTGAGGATATAGGAGAAGAATATATCAATAAAGAGCATAGATTCTCAAAAGACTTAGATATATTTGGAAAGAATTCTTTGTTTCAGTGGATAAATACTACAAACACTTTATTTGGTAGAAAAGCTTTAGCTAAAAAACTTAATATGAATTATAGTTTAAATAGACTTACTATAGAAAATGAACAAAAAGCAATACAAGAGTTAAGTGAAAAAAGAGAGTTTGCAACTAATTTATTTGTAGATTCCTATGAATTAAAAAGAAACAAAAATAGTAATATTGATGAATTATTAAAGTGGGCAAAGGAAGAAAAATCAAGTAGATTAACAATAAAGTATATACCTTACTTTTTTATAGCAAGTACTACTATATTTATAATTTTAGCACTAACTAATAAGATGCCGGGTACGTATTTACTTTTAGTGTTTGCAATAAATTATTTAGTGGTAAAATTACTAACAAGAAATTTAAGCCATGTAATTAACTTGTTTATAAGTAATAAGTCTAAAGTAAATCAATATAGTAATTTATTATCTCTTATACAAGATGAACAATTTAAAAGCTATAGGCTTAGAGAACTAAAGAGACAATTAGAAAGTAATGATTTAGACTGTAAGAAAGAGATGAAAAAACTTAAAAATATTATAAGTTGGATGGGCGATAGCGTTAGTAATGCATATTATTTAATAATAAATGTTTTATTTCTTTCAGATATTTTTATATTAAATAATTTAGAAGAATGGAAAGAGAAAAATGGTAAGTATCTTGAAGAATGGCTGAATATAATGGGAGAGGTAGAAGCCTTAGTTAGTTTATCTAACTTAGCTTTTGAAAATCCAAATTGGTCATATCCTGCAATATCAGCTGATAAGATAATAGTAGCAAAATCAGTAGGGCATCCGATGCTAGGTAATAAGGCTGTAGTAAATGATTTTACTTTAAATAATGAGAAAAGAGTAGCATTAATAACAGGGTCTAATATGTCTGGTAAAAGTACATTTTTAAGAACTATCGGATTTAATATGATTCTAGCATATTTAGGATTACCTACATTTAGTGATTCTTTTAAGTGTGGAATTTATAATATATATACTTGTATGAGAACAGAAGATAATTTAGAGGAGAGTATATCATCATTTTATGCTGAAATATTAAGAGTTAAATTATTAATAGATGCAGGAAAAAGAGGAGAAGATGTATTTTTCTTATTAGATGAAATATTTAAAGGAACTAATTCTAGTGATAGGCATGATGGAGCTAAGATATTAATAGATCAATTAGTTAAGAGTGGAGCTATTGGATTAGTTTCTACTCATGATTTAGAACTGTGTGAGTTAGAAAATACAAGGAAATGGTTAATAAATTTTAATTTCCAAGAGTATTATGAAGATAATAAAATAAAGTTCGATTATAAATTGAGAAGTGGTATTAGTAAGACTCATAATGCAAAACATTTGATGAAGTTAGCGGGTATTGAGATAAGTTAGGGGGAGGAAGATTTGGCTTTTATCATAATAGATTTGGAATTTAATAATTTAAGTGGAATACATAAATGTTTTCCTAATATATACAATGAAATTCCAAATCTAAAGAAATTGGATTTAGTTAATGAAATTATAGAAATTGGGGCTATAAAAGTTGATAAATATATGAAGCCTATGGATAGTTTGAAAGTATATATAAAACCATCAGTTATACCAGTATTAAATCCTAATATTTTAGATATTACAGGAATAAAAGAAGAAAATTTAAAGGATGGGGTTTCTTTTATAGAAGGTATTGAAAAATTAAAGGAAATAGTAGATGAAGGGGATATAGTATGCTCTTGGGCAAAAGATGATATAGTAGAAATAATAAGAAATGCAAATCACTACAATTATAGAGATATATCATGGATAAACAAATATTTAGATTTGCAGGAGTATACTACGAACATTTTAGGATTTAAAAAATCATTAAGTTTAAGTAATGCATTAAAGCATTTAAAAATAAAGTTTGATGGAGAAAAACTACATGATGCTTTAAATGATGCTGTTTACGAATTTAATGTATTTAAACATTTATATAATACTAGAGCTATAGAAAAATATATAGTTAATAATATATATGAAATGCCAGCTTTAGATGTTGAGACTTTAAGTGATCATGAAATTGATTATGATAAGGTAAAGCAATTATGTCCAAGATGTAATAAAAAAATAGATTGTGAATATCCCTTTAAATTAATGGGATGGAGATTTGTAAGCATTGGTGTATGTAATAGATGTAATAATAAACTATTAAGTGAATTAATAGTTAAACGTAGTCTAGGTGGAAAAATAATATATCAAGAGATTTTATCATTTATTGATGAAATAGAATATTCTAGATATGAAAATAGATTAAAAGACAAGCATTAATTAATAATTTATTAAATATATATAAAGAGTAACAAATAGGATAAGATATGTGATAAAATGAAAGTGTAATAAAATTTAACCTTTAAGGGGATGGAAGATTATATATGAATATTGCATTTCTTTTAACACCGAAGAATGAAGTAATATATGAATATTTAGATGCGACAATGAGACAAGTTATGGAGCGTATGGACCATCATGGATATACTGCAATACCTTTGATAGATAGAAACGGAAAATATGTTGGAACTTTAACAGAAGGTGATTTACTTAGAAAATTAAAAAGTACACCAGACTTAAATTTTAAAAACACAGGAACAATTAAAATAAATGAAATACCAAGAAGAAAGAAACATAAATCAGTATCAATAAATGCTGATGTTGAAAGTATAATAAATTTAGCAACAACACAAAATTTTGTTCCAGTAATTGATGATAATGGAATATTTATTGGGATAATTAAGCGTAGTGATATAATTAACTATTGCTATAATATTATACGTAAGGAAAAAAGCGTAGTTTAAAAGAATTAATAAATAAAACTTAAGAGTTAAAGTTTAAAAGTGCCAATAGGCACTTTTTTTATTTGAATAAATTAAATTGTAAATCTATTTATAATGAAAGGAAATACACTACTCATATACATTCATAGGTGTACACTTACAGCATAATTTCAAATTACTAAATTTAAGATTTAGATTTTCAATTAAGCTAGATTAACTAAATTGAAATTTAGGGCCTCACTATAAGTAAGTATTGTATAAAATACCATATTAGCTTAAAATAATTATTATAATGTAATTTAAAGGAGTGTAGAAGATGTCAGAAGAATTAAGAGAAGATTCAATGAAGGATTTATTAAAAGAATTTGACGTTAAAAGAATTAAATCAGGGGATATATTAAAAGGTCAGGTTATAGATGTAAACGATAAGGAAGTAGCGGTTAACATAAACTATGCTTTTGATGGAGTTATTTCAAGAGAAGAATTAACTAATGATGATAAATCACCTCTAGAAGTAGTTCAAAAGGGAGATAGCATTGATGTATATGTTATTTCTCCAAATGATGGTGAAGGATATGTTCAATTATCAAGAGTAAGAGCACTTCAAATAACTGAGAAAGAAGAGATAAAGAAAGCCTTTGAAAGTGGAGAAACTATAAAGGTTAGAGTTAAAGAAGAAGTGAAAGGCGGAGTTGTAGCTTATTATGGATCAATAAGGGTATTTATTCCAGGTTCACAACTTTCAAGAGAAAGAGTTGATTTTAAAAACTTCATCGGAAAAGAACTTGAAGTTAAATTAATAGAATTAGACATGAGAAATAGAAAAGTTGTCGCTTCTAGAAGAGTAATTGAAGAAGAGCAATATCAAGTTGAAAAGAAAGCTCTTTGGAACAATCTTAAAGAAGGTGAAAAAAGAGAAGGTACTGTTAAAAAGATATTAAAGGTAGGAGCTATCGTTGATATTGGAGGAATAACAGGATTAGTTCATATAAATGATTTATCATGGGAAAGAGTTAAAAGAGTTGAAGATATAGTTAATGTTGGAGATAAGGTAACTGTATTTGTTGGAAATATAGATGCTGAAAATGAAAGAGTTTCTTTAATATTAAAGGATGTTAACCAAGAACCATGGAAAGTTTATGGAGATAATATAAAAGTAGGTGAAGTTATAGAAGGAACTGTTGCTAAATTAGTTAGCTTTGGTGCTTTTGTAGAAATATATAGTGGTATTGAAGGATTAGTTCATATTAATGAGATTACAGATGAAAATATTGCTAAGGCTTCAGATGTATTAACTGTAGGACAAAAAGTTAAAGTTAAGGTTCTTGATGTAAATAAAAATGATAGAAAAATTTCATTAAGCATAAAAGATGCTATTGAAAGATCAAATGAATATTTACAATATAATGATTCAGATGAAGAAGTAACTTTAGGAGATTTATTTAAAGGTCTTTTCGATAATTAATTTTATAGATAAAAAACTGCCTTATGGCAGTTTTTTTATATTTTTTCTATTTTAAGCATATTAGTACCACCAGTGTGAGTTGTTGGGAATCCAGCAGCTATTAATATATTATCACCATCATTTGCACATGAAAGTTTTTTAGCAACTTTTTTAGATTCAGCGATTATTTCATCAGTAGTTTCAAATTGTTGACATAATAAAGGTATTATCCCAAAAGTTAAATTTAATCTTCTTAATACATACTCATTAGGGGTAATAGCTATTATAGGGCATTTTGGTCTATATTTAGATATAAGTTTAGCTGTTGAACCAGAAGTTGTTGCAGCTACTATAGCTTTGGCATTTAATACATTTGATGTTCTACAAGCAGAATAACTTATCGCTTCAGCAAAATCACCCATAGCTGGTTCTCTTAATCGTTGGTTTAGGTATACATAATCTATGTGTTTTTCGGTTTCTTGAGCTATAGTTGCCATTGTTGTTGCAGCTTCTATTGGAAATGCTCCACTAGCACTTTCACCACTAAGCATTATTGCATCTGTTCCGTCAAAAATAGCATTACATATATCACAAGCTTCAGCTCTTGTAGGAAGAGAATTTCTAATCATAGAATCAAGCATTTGAGTAGCTGTAATTACTATTTTACCAGCTTCATTACATTTTCTTATTATATTTTTTTGAATTATAGGTACTCGTTCAATAGGAATTTCAACTCCCATATCTCCTCTAGCAACCATAATACCATCAGCTTGTTTTAAAATTTCATCGATATTATTTACACCTTCTTGGCTTTCTATTTTACCTATGATTTGAATATGCTCTCCACCATGTTCATTTAATATATTACGAACTTCAACAATGTCAGAAGCTTTTCTTACAAAAGAGGCTGCAATAAAGTCAACACCCATTTTACAACCAAAAATAAGATCTTCTTTATCTTTATCAGTTATAGAAGGCAGATTAATGTCTACATTAGGAACGTTGACACCTTTATGATTTTTTATTACTCCACCAACAATAACAGTACATATAATATGTGTTCCTTTAATCTCATCGATTCTAAATTTTAATAGACCATCATCTACTAAAATACTTCCTCCGATAGACACATCTTTGTAAAGAGCAGCATAAGATATGGAACATTTTTCATTGTCACCTAATATTTCATCATCACATATAAAAGTAAATGCTTGTCCATCAATAAGTTCAACTCCATCATTTATAAAGTTATGTGTTCTAATCTTTGGTCCTTTTATATCCAACATAATAGCAGTTGGAGAGTTTAGTTCTTTTCTAATTTTTTTTATTAGATCAATCTTTTGTTTGTGTGTTTCATGAGTCCCGTGTGAAAAATTAAGTCTAGCTACACTCATTCCGATTTGAATAAATTTTCTTAGAATTTCCTCGTTGTCACTTGCAGGTCCAATAGTGAATATCATCTTAGTCCTTTGCATAAAAACACCTCACATTTAGTAAAATAAGAAAATAAAGTATAAATATTTTAAGTATTATATATAGTATGATATACTTTTTCTTATACAATAATTCTAACATAATTTAGGATAAAAGGAGTAATAAATATGAAAGTTTTACAAAATTTAGAACCAAAATTAGTTTTTGATTTTTTTGAAAAAATATCTGACATACCAAGAGGATCAGGTAATGAGAAAGCTATAAGTGATTACTTATTGAATTTTGGAAAAGAGCTTGGGCTTGAAACTATTCAAGATGAAGCATTAAATATAATAATAAAAAAGCCAGCATCAAAAGGATATGAAAATGCACCAACAGTAATTATTCAAGGTCACATGGATATGGTATGTGAAAAGAATAATGGAACAGACCATGATTTTGAAAAAGATCCTTTAAAGTTAAGAATAGTTGATGATTATATATATGCTACAGATACAACATTAGGAGCTGATAATGGAATAGCTGTTGCATATGGAATGGCTTTACTTGCAGATAATTCTATACCACATCCAGCTTTAGAAGTATTAATAACTACTGATGAAGAAACAGGAATGTCTGGAGCTATGGCTGTTTCTAAAGATAATCTTGATGGGAAATTATTAATAAACCTTGATAATGAAGAAGAAGGTGAATTATTAGTAAGTTGTGCAGGTGGAGTAAGAACTAACTCAGCTATCAAAATAGAATGGCAAGACAGAGCAGACAAAGCTACTATGTCAATTAACATAAGTGGACTTAAAGGCGGACACTCAGGAATGGACATAATTAAGGAAAGAGGTAACTCTAATAAGATTTTAGGTAGAATACTTAAAGCTTTAAAAGATGAATTAGAATTTAACATAGTTAAAATAAATGGTGGATCTAAGAATAATGCTATACCAAGGGAAGCAGAAGTTATAATATCTTTAGATAATTCTAATGTAGATAAAGTTACTTCAATAGTTAATGAACTTGCAGACGTATTTGCTAATGAGCTTAAAGCACAAGATCCAGGTTTAAAGGTAGTAGTTAATAAGGTTTCTGTAGATGAGTCAAAAGAATTTAATAAAGATACAACAGATAAAGTTATTAATTTATTATACTTATATCCAAATGGAGTAAATACAAGAAGTACTGAAATTGATGGATTAGTAGAAAGTTCAACTAATTTAGGTGTATTAAGCACGAATGAAGATTATGTTGAATTTGATTCTGCTGTTAGAAGTTCAGTTCCATCATTAAAGAAAGAGATAGAATTAAGAATAAAAACTATAACAGAAATTATTGGAGCAGAATTTAGTAGTAAATCTGACTATCCAGGTTGGGAGTATGATCCAAATTCAAAGATGAGAGAGATATGCCAAAAGGTATATAAAGATATGACAGGAAAAGAAGCAAAAATAGTTGCTATACATGCTGGTGTTGAATGTGGATTATTTAATGAAAAGCTTGGAAACTTAGATATGATAAGTTTTGGACCAAATCTTTATGATGTTCATACTCCACAGGAACATATGAGCATAACTTCAGTTAAAAATACATGGGATTACTTATTAAAGATATTAGAAGAAATAAAGTAGTTTGGTATTTTTGATATTAAAGGTTACTACTATGATGTGAAATATAGGTTTTTTCAAAGAGAAAAGTCAGATGAGATAAAAGGTATATTAATATTGTAGTAGATAGAAAATTTAATAATGATAAATAAGAAGTAACCTAAAGATAAAGCAAAACAACAAATATCTTTAGGTACTTTTTTTATTTTAGAAAGTAATTTTTTATTACATAATGTATATTAACTGGAATGAGAGAATATATATTAATATAGATTACTTAAGAAAAAAATATGGCTAGTTTCAGTAAGGAGGGTTAAAAGGAGGAGAATGAAGTATACAAAATATAATTATAAAAGAAGAAGAAACAATGGTGTTTGGAAGTTTATTGCATCATTGTTAGTTGGGATTATTGCATCGTGTATGATTGGATTAGGAGTAGCATGGATAGTGTGGAAGGTGCTCCCTATTAATGATTCTGCACAGGTTGGAGCTGAAATAACTGATGGAATAGAAGTATCAACAGAAGGAAATGGACAACAACAAGAAGGTGAAACGATTGTTTCAGAAGGTGAGAATACTAGTGAATATTATTTCTTACAATGTGGATATTTTTCTAAGAAAGATAATGCAGATCAGACTTATGCAAAAATAGCATCAGAAGGAAGAGCTTTTATAGCTGAAGAATCAGATAAGTATAGGGTACTTACTGGTATCTATACTAGTGAAAATGTTGATTCAGCAATTCAAGAGCTAGGATTAAAAGGAGTTGAAAGCGTAAAGATTACTTTTAGTTTAAATGAAAATGATCCTATAGAAGCTCAAGTATCTGCGATTTGTGATGGATATTTAAAAATATTAACAACTACTTTTGATGATGGGGTAGATCATGTTAATACAGAGGAGTTTAAGAGTTGGATAGATACATTAGATAATATATCTTCGGGAGAAAATATTGAAGTTTTACAAAGTTTAAAAGATTATATTAAAGGATTACCTGAAGAATTAACTAAGGAAAATGTATCATCTGAAATTGATTATTTATATGAAGTATTATTAAGTTTTAAGTAAATAAATTGCATGAGGAAAAATAATTAAAAAATTATAAAAATTTGTATAAAACGAGGAAAATGCTTGTTAGAACTCCTATTAAGTGATAAACTATATTAGAAAAATAGGGTTATATATAGCATTTTTCTCTTTTCATTTTAAAAAATAGAAGTTTTTTAAAATAATGAGTAAGACAAGCCTAAAATTGGGAAGAATAAAAATAAACTCTGTAGGATGTGATAATATGCATTATATCTTAGCATCAGCCTCACCAAGAAGGCAGGAGTTGCTTACTAAGATAGTAGATAACTTTGATGTTATTGTAAGTAATTTTGATGAAGATAGTGTAAAGTTTAATGGGGATGTAGAAGATTACGTTAAAACTTTAGCAGAAGGTAAAGGAAAAGATGTAGCTTCACAAGCTAAAAAAGATTCAATTATAATTGCAGCAGATACTGTTGTTGTAATAGATGGTAAGATTTTAGGGAAACCAAAAAATGCAGATGATGCTTATAATATGCTAAAACTACTTAGTAATAAAATTCATAGAGTTTATTCGGGAATAGCTGTAATAAATACTACTAATAATATTATGAAAAGTGAGGCTGTATTCACAGAAGTAAAATTTAGTGAGTTAACTCATGAAGAAATAATTAATTACATAAATTCAAAGGAGCCTTTAGACAAGGCTGGAGCTTATGGAATACAAGGATTAGGAGCTCTTTTTGTTGAGAAGATTAATGGTTGTTATTACAATGTAGTTGGATTACCGTTAAATCGTCTTAATAAAATAATAAAAGAAGTTATATAATAGGGGTAGGGATATTAATCATTAAAGGAGAATATTATGCAAAATAATATCAAGATAAGTGATATACCTAAAAACGAAAGACCTATGGAAAAACTTTTAAAATATGGTGCCGATGATTTAGCTAATGCTGAATTATTAGCAGTGTTATTAAGAAGTGGAACAAAAGGTGAGAATATAATTTCTCTTAGTACACGGTTATTGTCTGACGTTGGGGGCTTAGATGGTCTACTACATATTAATCTAGAAGAGATAAAAAAGATAAAGGGTATAAAAGAGGTCAAAGCTTGTCAAATAATAGCTATGATGGAACTGTTTAGACGGTTTAGAACTTTAAGGTCTCAAAATGATGATTTTAAGATATCTTCTCCAAAAGATATTTCCATGCTATTGATAAATGAGATGAACAACTTAAATCAAGAAGTATTAAAACTTATACTTCTAAACACAAAAAATACTGTTATTGGAGTTAAAGATGTATTTAAAGGAAGCTTAAATTCATCAATAGTACATCCAAGAGAGATATTTCGAGAAGCGGTTCAAAGAGGGAGTGCAAATATTATTATTTGTCATAATCATCCTTCAGGCGACCCTACTCCAAGTAAAGAAGACATAAATGTTACATTAAGAATAAAGCAGTGTGGTGATTTAATGGGAATTAAACTGTTAGATCACATTATTATTGGAAATAATAATTATATAAGCTTAAAAGAAAAAGGAATTATATAGATTGAAAGGGGAATTCACATGGGATTTTTCACTAGTAATAAAGACATGGGTATAGACTTAGGAACAGCTAATACTTTAGTTTTCGTAAAAGGAAAAGGTGTAGTATTAAGCGAAACTTCAGTTGTTGCAATAAATAGCGATACAAAAAGACCTTTAGCAGTAGGTGCTGAAGCGAAGTTAATGATAGGTAGAACACCAGGAAATATAGTAGCGATTAGACCTTTAAAAGATGGGGTTATAGCTGATTTTGAGGTTGCTCAAACAATGCTTAAGAAACTTATAGAAAAAGTTTCAAGTAAAAGTGCATTTACAAGCCCAAGAATAATAGTATGTTATCCATCAGGAGTAACAGAAGTTGAAAGAAGAGCTATCGAAGAAGCAGCTAAGTTTGCTGGAGCAAGAGATGTTGTTCTTATGGAAGAACCAATGGCAGCAGCTATTGGAGCAGGTCTTCCAGTTGGAGAACCTACAGGAAGTATGATAGTTGATATCGGTGGAGGAACTACTGAAGTAGCTATTATATCTTTAGGAGGAATTGTTGTAAGCAAATCTTTAAGAGTTGCTGGAGATGAATTAGACCAATCTATAATAGCATACGTTAAAAAAGAATTTAACTTAATGATAGGTGAAAGAACAGCAGAACAAATAAAGATGGAATTAGGTTCAGCATATAAGATTGATGAAGAAAATGCTACAATGGACATTAAGGGTAGAGATATGATAACAGGACTACCTAAGATTGTAACAATTTCTGAGGATCAAGTAAGAGAAGCTTTAAAAGAACCTGTATACTCAATAATTGAGTCTATAAAAACTACGTTAGAAAAAACACCACCTGAATTAGCAGCAGATATAATGGAAAAAGGAATTATGCTAGCTGGTGGAGGAGCTCTTTTAAAAGGCTTAGATGAATTAATAAACCACGAAACAAATATGCCTGTACACATTGCTGAATCACCACTTGATTGTGTTGTTTTAGGAGCAGGAAAAGCACTAGATAACTTCGATGAATTAAGCAAAACACAAAGAGGTCAATAATGAAACCTTTTAAGAACAAACTGGCAGTAACTATTATAGTACTGTCAGTTACATTTTTAGGCATAATTATTTTTTCAGTTAAAAATGGATCTGATAGTATATCTAGTGGCATAGGAGCAGTGGTTAGCCCTTTACAAAAAATTGTTTATAAAGCAAATGATAAATTAAAAAGTTCTGTAGAGTTTTTTGTGAATTTTTCTAAAGTTAAACAAGAAAATGAAGAACTTAAGATAAAAAACTCTGAATTAGAAAATCAAATGATTGAATATAAAGCTTTAAAAGATGAAAATGAAAGATTAAGAGAAGTATTAAATTTTAAAGAAAATAAGAATAATTATGATTATATAGGTGTTAATATAATTGGATATAGTGGGGGAACTGTATCTAATGGGTATATAATTGATAAAGGAACTAACGATGGCGTTGAAAAGGATATGATAATAATAAATTATCAAGGACTTGTAGGGAAGGTTACGAAAGCGGAAAGTAATTACTCTATAGTTGAGACTATATTAAACGAAAATATGGCAGTTTCAGTAATGGTAGATAGTACACGTGAAACTACAGGGATTTTAAGAGGATATAAGGAAAATAAAAATGAAGACCTTGTTAAGGTTTATAATTTGCCTATAGATTCAGAAATTAAAGAAGGCGATGTTATTTTAACATCAGGATTGGGTATGATATATCCAAAAGAAATAAGGATTGGTGAAGTTGTTTCTGTAGAAACAGATAATGTAATGGTCATGAAAAATGCTTTAGTTAAACCTTATGTTGATTTTAATAAGTTAGAGGAATTATTTATAGTAGTTCCGAAAGATAAAGTAAATGTTAAATATGATTAAGAGGTAGCTTATGAAAAGAATAGTTATAGTAGCTATAGCATTATTTTTGTTAATATTAGAAAATACAATACTTCCAAGTTATAGTATAATGCAAGGATATCCAAGTATATTATTTGTATTTGCCATAGCTTTTTCTATAATAAATGGAAAAAAAGATGCCATGTTTATTGGAATAGTTAGTGGGGTATTACAAGACTTATTTTTTATTAATGGATTTGGGATAAATTTGTTGGTTAACTTTCTTTTATGCCTTTTAGCGGCAAAGATTGGAGAAGGAATATTAAAAAACAATAGATTAATTCCTGTTATATCGTGTTTCATTATATCAATATTAAAAATTATAATGATAGCTATATTGTTTATAGCTTTCGATAAAAAGGTAGATTTTAATATGGCCATAGTAAGTGCAGTATTAAATACTATAGTAATGTTAATTGGGTATAAATTTGTTTTAACTACTTCTAAAAAGTTTTGGAAGAAAGATGAGTGGAGGTTTAGATGATAGTAAATAAACCGAATAAGAAGAAAAAAGGGTCAACATATACTGTATTTTATGTAATTATGGCCATTATTTTTAGTGTTATAATTGGCAAGCTTTTATATCTTCAAGTATATAAACATCAAGATTATAAGGAAAAAGCTGATACCGGGTCCACTAGATTTATTTCGGAAAAGGCTCCAAGAGGTATTATTTATGATAGCGATGGTAATGTACTAGCTACCAACAAGCAAAATTATGTATTAACATATATGCAAACAGACGAAGCGGATAAGGCTTTTTATTCTTCAATGAGCAAGATATTTAATATATTAAAAGAAAATAATGAAAAGTTTTTAGATGATTTATTATTAAAAATAAATTCTAGTGGAAAGTTCTATTATAATTTTAAAACTTCTGATACTGAAGCACAAAAATTAGTTGAATTAAGATTTAAAAAGGATAGAGGTCTTAATGATTTAGTACAAAATACTTTGTATAAAGATCATAAAGGAGATTTTACAGATGAACAGTTAAATGCTATAAATGATGCTCTTTTAAGTATTTCAATAGATGATACATTTTATTATTTAGTCGATAATTATAATCTATATGAAATGCTTCTACCAGAAGGATATACAAGTGCTGAAAAAAAAGCTTTAGCAAATAGTTTTGTAGATACTACAATAGATCAAACATCTAAAAATAGAGATTATGTGAAAGAATCTGTTGAGTATGGTAAAAGAGTAACTGAAGAACTATTAAAGGAGTATTCTTTAGAAGAAATAAGAAACTACATGGTTGTTAAAGATGCAATTAAAATGCAGAGTTATGAAGGATATAAGGCTGTTACTATAGCTAATAATATTAAACGTGATACTGCATTTATAATATATCAAAAGCTTAGTGATTTACCAGGAGTAGATGTTAGCTTAGAGCCGGTAAGATACTATCCTTTTGGAAATTTAGCTTCGCATATATTAGGATATGTTTCATCTATTACAGGGTCAGAGGAAACAGTATATGAACTTATGGGATATGATTCATCTACTGACTTAGTTGGAGCTTCAGGAATAGAGGCTGCTTTTGAAGATCAATTAAAAGGTAATAAAGGTGGAACAACTGTAAAAGTAAATTCACAGGGAAGAGAAACAGAAACATTATTTCAGCTAGAATCTTATCCAGGTAATAATGTTCATCTAACTATAGATAAGGATGTACAATACGCAGCACAGGAAGCATTAAAAGATACTTTAGAAAGAATAAGACAAACACAGCCAAGTGCTACAAGAGGTGCTGTAATAGCAATTGAAGTAAAAACAGGAAGAGTTTTAGCTATGGCTAGTTATCCAGATTATGACCCAAATGATTTTGCGATAGCTGGAGAGCTTAGCGATGAAAAATATGAGCAGTACTTCAGTCCAGATTTGACTAAGTTTGGAACTGAGCATATTAAGAAAACCAATGCAACAAAATCTTTAGATGAATTATTTCCTTTAAATGAAGATGGTTTAAGAGAAGATTTTTATGATATTTATCCTAGACCTATGTTTAATTACGCTACTTTGGGAAAAATACCTCCAGGATCTGTATTTAAACCATTAACATCTATTGCAGGACTTATGGAGGGAGTAATTACTACTACAGAAAGTATGAATGATACTTCAGGTTGGTGGGAGAGAGATGGATTTGGAGCTGAAAACTTCCAACATAAAGCTAATGGGGCTACTGACCTTAGATTAGCTTTACAAAAGTCTTCAAACTACTTCTATTATGAGACTGGTTACAGATTGTGGGATAAAAATGGAAGAGATGTTGAGGCTCTAGATTCTTTAGCAAAGTATGTTTGGAAATTTGGATTAGGTGTTGATCCTAATTCACCACAAGCGTCTAACCCTAGCACTGGAATAGAGATAGAAGAAGGCTTTGGGCAAACATATAACTTTACATCTTGGAAAAATAAAATAATTGATACACCTATGTATTCATTAGTAGAATCACTACAAAAAGGAGTTTCAAGTTCAGGACAATATATATTTATTCCGTTAGATATATCTAAAAATGAAGATGATTCTGAAGAACTTAAAAATGCAAAAGAAGCAATAAAAAATAAGATAAAAGAGATTCTTCAAAAAGTTGGAACTGATGAACAGATGAATGATTATACTGAAGTTGCTAACTTGATGGCTCCAGAGATAAAAACATTTATGAAAGTATCTGATAAATATAAGCAATCAGTTACAGATTATGAAGCGAAAACAGGTAAAAAAGTAGATTCAGATGAACAAGTAGATTCAGTATCAAATGCTATAGCAGAGTATATTATAAGTGAACAAACAACACAAATAACTTCTTTTGCTCAAATAGTAATGGATGCTATTGGTCAAGGGATGAATAACCTTACCCCACTGCAATTAGCTAATTATGTAGCAACATTAGCTAATGGAGGAGAAAGACATAAAGTTATGTTAGTTGATAAAATAACTTCTCCAACAGGTGAAATTATTCAAGAATTTAAACCTGAAGTTGTTGATAACTTAGAAATACCGAGTGAATATTTACAAGCGGTTAAAGAAGGTATGCGTAGAGTTAATACTAGTTCAGAAAATGGTATGGCATATCAATGTTTTGGTGAAGGAAACTTCCCAATAGCTGTTTGTGGTAAGACAGGTACAGCTGACTTTGGAACACAAGAGCAATATGATGAGCAAGGAAGAAAACCATATGGTAACTATATAAGTTTTGCACCTATGGATGATCCTCAGATTGCTATATTTAGTACATTATATGATGGAAATAAAGGTAGTGATGGAGCTCCAATTCATAAGGCTATTTATGAAGCATATTTCAAAGATGAGTTGTTAAAACTAAATCCTTCATACGCATCTAACTCTGAAAGCTTTGTTAAGTATGTGCAAAATGCACCAAAAGACAATACTAGTGAAGCAGAGGGAAATGCTACTGCTGAATAAAAAATAAAGCAATATAATAATAAATTTATTACAAATCACTTATTTTGTATGATTATACTACAAAATAAGTGATTTTTTATGAAAAAAGTAAAAAATAGTTAATAGACATTATATTATTAATTGTAAATATATGCTATAATTTAAAAGATAATTTATTTAAAAAGTTTGTATTAAATTGGTGGAGGGTAACCAATGAAAGATAGCAGAATACAAGTTAGAGGTAATAAAGAAGGTATAAACGCGATAATTGATATAGAAAAGTTTGCTACCTTTGATGAAGTTATTGAAGCTTTAGTAAATACTTTATCTATAGGAAAAGGATTTTATAGAAATTCCATAGTAAAGCTTACAGCTAATTTTAAACATGTTACCGAGTCAGAAATAGCTAAGCTTAAGGATGAACTTTTTGATAAAATATGTATAAGAGATTGCGTTTTTGAAGACATAAGTATAAAAAAAGGGGAAGATAATAAGGTTTTTAATGGAATTTATGAAGGGAAAACAAAATTTATAAAGAAAACTGTAAGAGGTGGACAATTAATTAATTACCCGGGAAATATTGTGATAATAGGCGACATAAATAGCGGAGCTGAAGTCGTTGCAGGAGGAAATATAATAGTATTAGGAAGCATAAAAGGACAAGTTAGGGCTGGATTTAGTGGAAATGAGAAGTCAATTGTCGCTGCATTTTCTCTGCAACCTGAATTGCTACAGATAAGTAATATAGTAACTATATCACCTGAGGATGGGATTAAACCTTCTTATCCAGAAGTTGCAAAAATTAAAGATGGAGCCATAGTGGTGGAGCCATATTTACCAAATAAATATATATATTAAATGTGGAGGGATAAAAATGGGAGTTTCTATAGTTATTACATCAGGTAAAGGTGGAGTAGGAAAGACTACAACTACAGCAAACCTAGGTACAGCATTAGCTGCTTTAGGTAAAAAAGTAGTAGTGGTTGATGGAGATACCGGTCTTAGAAACCTTGATGTACTTATGGGGTTAGAAAATAGAATAGTTTATACGATAATGGATGTTATTGAAAATAGATGTAGATTAAAACAAGCTTTAATAAAAGATAAGAGATATCCAAACCTATGTCTTTTACCTACAGCTCAAACTAAAGATAAAGATGATATCAGCACTCATGATATGTTAAATATAGTAAATAACTTAAAAGAAGAATTTGATTATGTTTTAATAGATTCTCCAGCAGGTATTGAGCAAGGATTTGAAAATTCAGTTGTTGGAGCTGATAAGGCAATAGTAGTAGTTAATCCAGAAATTACTTCAGTTAGAGATGCTGACAGAGTTATTGGAAAGTTAGACGCTAAAGGCTTAGAAGACCACGCTGTAATAGTAAATAGATTGAATTATGAAATGACTAAAAAAGGTGATATGCTTGATGTCCCAGATATAATTGAAACTTTATCGGTTAAGCTTTTAGGGGTTGTGCCTGACGATAGAGGAATTACAGTATCAACTAATAAAGGTGAGCCAATAGTATTAGACCAAGAGTCTAAATCAGGACAAGCCTTTAGAAATATTTCTAAGAGAATTATGGGTGAAGAAGTTCAATTATTAGATTTAAGTACTGAATCAAGTGGATTCTTCTCAGCTTTTAAGAAGTTATTTAAGAGAAGCTAGGAGGAGTGAGGGGTTATGAATTTTTTAAAGGTATTTTCAAACAAAGTTACACCAAAAGAAGTTGCAAAAGATAGATTAAGATTGATACTTATACATGATAGGGGATCATTAGCTCCAGAGATGTTAGATAAAATAAGAGAAGAAATACTAGAGGTTATTTCTAAGTATATAGAAATAGATGGTGAGGATGTTGATATATCCTTTAACAGGGCTGAGGATGAAGAAGGGAATAGTGGGCCAGCACTTGTTGCTAATATTCCAATAAGGAACTTAAAAAGTAGATAAGTTTAATAATTAATAGATAATAATTTAGAAGTCAGTGTTATCCTGGCTTCTTTTTTAATATATATTTATTATTTAAGTTAGAGTAATGTATTTTATTGTTTTATGATTTTATATACTTATTTGAATATCTTTATTAAATTTTTATTAAAAAGAATAATATAGAATAAATATTTATGGAGAAAAAAGTAGAAATAGGATATAATAAAAAAATACTAGAGAATGTGGAGGTCAATTAAATGATAATACCATTATCTCAATTTAAAATGGATAAAAAGAAATTTAAAGAGATTGATAAATGGATGCTTTTTTCAATTGTAACAATTGTATTATTTGGGATACTTAATATATATTTAGCTACAAAACCTTATGCTTATAATACTACATATGTAATTAAACAGTCATTATTTTTCGGGGTATCTTTAGTTGCATTATATTTAATAATGGCGTTAGATTATAGTATAATTAAAGGATTTACACCATTGTTTTATTGGGCATCAATTGTGTTACTAGTGCTTGTATTAATAATTGGTAAGGCGGTAAATGGTGCACAAGGATGGATTAATTTAGGTATAGTATCATTTCAGCCTGCAGAGCTTGCTAAAGTAGCAACAATAATGATGATGGGTAAAAAGCTAGAAGATATGGATGGCAATATAAATAATTTTAAAAACTTCTGTATATTAGCTGTTTACGCTATAATACCGGCAGCTTTAATAGTAATTCAACCAGATATGGGAATGACGATGGTTTTATTCTTTATGGTTGTAGGAGTATTTTTTGCAGGTGGATTAGATAAGAGAATAATCATCGGTGGTCTTACTGGATTAGTAGTGGCAATTGTTCTTGTGTGGAACTCAGGATTAATTCAGCCATATCAAAAGATGAGAATTATATCATTCCAAAATCCAGAGGCTAATAGTTCAGAAGAAGGATATCACTTAAGACAATCATTAATTGGAATAGGTTCTGGAGGTTTTTTAGGGACACATAATTCATTGTCTAAAGATAGTGCTGATGGCTATGCATCACAGTATGTTCCAGAAGTTGAAACTGATTTTATATTTGCTCAAATTGGTGAGCAATGGGGCTTGTTAGGAGCAGCATTTTTACTAGCTCTTTATGGGATATTGATTTGTAGGATGATAGCTATAGCAAGAGATTCAAAAGATATGTTTGGAAATATAGTAGCTATAGGAATGACTTCATATTTACTATTTGCTATATGGCAAAATATAGGGATGACTATAGGTTTAATGCCTATTACCGGAATAACTCTTCCTTTAGTTAGTTATGGAGGAAGCTCACTTCTTACTACAATTTTATCATTAGGATTAGTTTTAAATATTGGTATGAGAAAAAAGAAATTATATTTTTAGATTTAATAGAACTACTTTTTAGTAGTTCTATTTTTATTTATAGAATAATGATATAAAGTTATATTTTTAGTTGAAAAAAAATATAATTAAATAAGCAATTTTTTTAGGAGGAGAGATGAGTAATTATAGCTTTCAATATAAAGAATATTATGAAGGACTCAAGAAAAAGCATAATATAAGTAATTCCAAGAGTAAAATTAGTTATGATGAAGATATTCCTATATATAGAGGTAGTACTGTTTATTCAAAAAATAGAAGAAATAAAAATGAAAGTTTTATTTCAAATCTCTTAATGATGCAGCTTGTAGGAACAATGATGTTATTTTTATTTGCTTTTGGAGGAAAATATTCAACGAATGATGATATTAGACAGTACTATACCAAGTTTAAGTATGGTATAGAACAAGAGTATACATATGCAAATGCTAATGTTAATTCGAAAGAAATAAAGATAGAATCCATAAAAAATAAATTTTTAGAGTCTATTGATTGGATTAAAGAAAAATTAATAAATGATGATTTTACGTATTAAGTAAAATCATTATAGGAGGGACAGTAATAGTAAGGATTTGATAGTGTGAAATTTAAAAGATGGAAGCAGATATTACTTTCAGAATTTTTGCTTGTAGCGGTATTGATTAATATCGATAAAACATTTCTTTTATCGTGTATATGTATACTAATTCATGAATTTAGTCATATTTTAGTTGCAAAAATGAAGGGAAGTAAGTTTAATAATTTGCAGTTTCATATTTATGGAGCAAAAGTCGAACTTATGGATTTAGAAGAACTTACAAATAAAGATAAATTAATTATATATATGTCAGGTGCTATGTCTAATATTATTATTATGATAGTATCAGCGATATTGTTTAAATATACCAATAAAGAAATTTTTGAGATTTTATTTAAGCTGAATTTTGGTTTAGCTTTTTTCAACTTATTACCAGCATATCCGTTGGATGGAGCTAGGATAATGGAAATAATACTTTCAAGAAAAATTACTTATAAGAGGGCACAGAAAATAATATCTATAATAAGCTACACAATAGCTGCTTTTTTTATTTTGATATCAGTATCAGCAGCTATTTTTTTAAAGAAATTTAATATATCATTATTTCTTATAGGTATAATAATGATTGATATAACTAGTACAGAAGAAGAAGCAACCATGTATATTTTAATGGGAAATGTATTTAAGAAAAGAAGTAATATAATAAGAAATGGATTTATTGAGAATAGAACTATATCAGTATATTACAAACAAGGCCTAGTAAAATTGCTAACTTATATTGATAAAAATAGATTTAATAGCTTTTATGTATTAGATGATGATATGAAATTAATATATGTATTAAATGAAGATGAACTTGTTGAAGCTTTGAAAATATATGGAAACATATCCTTAGAAGATTATGTTAAGAATAAGAACGATAGTAGTTAGTTTACTTTTAGATAGAGGATATGCTAGAATGTTAACAGTTGATAAATGACAAGTGGTAAATGGAGAATGGCAAATAAAAATATGAAACTGTTTATACAGTTTCTTTATGTTTTTTATAAATAGTAAGAATTTTATTATGTAGATTCTATACTAGTTTATAATTTGCCATTTGCCATTGATAATTTGCCATTAAGCTAATGGAGGTATTTATGAATAAAATAAGCGATGATATTTTATGTAAAGTTGAAAAGCCTGCTAGATACGTTGGGGGAGAATTAAACCAAGTTATAAAAAATCCAAATGAAGTTGACATAAGATTTGCTTTTTGTTTCCCAGATGTATATGAAGTAGGAATGTCCCATTTAGGAACTAGAATTCTTTATCATACAATAAATGAAAGACCAGATACATATTGTGAAAGAACTTTTGCTCCATGGCCAGACATGGAAGCTCTAATGAGAGAAAATAATATTCCTCTTTATACTTTAGAAACTAAAGATTCATTAGATAAATTTGATATATTAGGGTTCACTCTTCAATATGAAATGAGTTATACAAATATATTAAACATGTTAGATATGAGCGGAATAACTATAAGAGCTTCTGAAAGAGGCGAAGATGAGCCAATTATTATGGCTGGTGGACCTTGTGCATATAATCCAGAACCATTATACGACATCGTTGATTTCTTCGAAATTGGTGAAGGTGAAGAAATGATGAATGACGTACTTGATGTATACAAGAAGTACAAGGGAAAAGGACAAAAGAAAGAATTCTTAAGAGAAATATCTAAGATAAGAGGTATTTATGTTCCTTCACTTTATGATGTTACATACAATGAAGATGGAACTATAAAAGAATTTAAACCAAAGTATGATGATGTACCAGCTAAGGTTCAAAAGAGAGTAGTTAATAACTTTGATGCTGTATCATTCCCAGAGGAAATGATTGTTCCTTATACTGAAATAGTACACGATAGAATAGTTTTAGAAACATTTAGAGGATGTACTAATGGATGTAGATTCTGTCAAGCAGGTATGATTTATAGACCAGTTAGAGAAAAGACTACAAATACTTTATTAGAGCAAGCTAGAAAAGCTGTTAAAGCTACAGGATATCAAGAGATATCATTAGCTTCATTAAGTACTTGTGATTATTCAGATATACAAAGATTAATAACTCAACTTGTAGCAGAACATGAAGATAATAAAGTTGGTGTGGCTCTTCCATCAATAAGAGTAGATGCCTTTGACGTTGATTTAATAAAAGAAATCCAAAAGGTTAGAAAAACAGGGTTAACTTTTGCTCCAGAAGCTGGGTCTCAAAGAATGAGAGACATAATAAATAAGGGGTTAACTGAAGATAGAATTTTAGCAGCTGCTAAAAATGCCTTTGAATCAGGATGGAGCACTATGAAGTTATACTTTATGGTAGGACTTCCATACGAAACTACTGAAGATGCTAGGGGAATTGGTGAGCTTGCTGAGAAGATAGCTGATGTTTACTTTGCAACTCCAAAGGAAAAAAGAAGTAAGGGATTAAAGATTACAGTAAGTACATCTATCTTAGTTCCAAAGCCATTCACTCCATTCCAATGGGCTCCAATGGAAAAGCCAGAAATAGTTGCTGAAAGAATTAAGGCTGTTAAGGATTCTATAAATTCAAGAAGCATTAATTATAATTACCATGAACAAGAAACTTCATTCATGGAAGCAGTATTTGCAAGAGGAGACAGAAGAACTTGTGATGTGTTAATTAAAGCATTTGAAAAAGGTGCTAAATTTGATGGATGGTCAGAATTCTTTAGCAAGAAGATTTGGGATGAAGCTATGGCTGATTGCAACTTAGATCCTGATTTCTATGTTTACAGAGAGAAAAGCTATGATGAAGTACTTCCATGGGACTTCATCGATATCGGTGTAAATAGAAAGTATCTTGAGAGAGAAAATGAAAAAGCTAAGAATGCAGAATTAACTAAGAACTGTAGAGAAGGATGTACAGGTTGTGGAATCAACGTAAACTTTAAGGAAGGGAAGTGTTTCGAAGGTGCGTTATGTAATTAAGTTTACTAAAGGTGAAGATATAAAGTTTATAGGTCACTTAGATTTAATGAGAACTATACAAAGAATAATAAGAAGATCAGGTCTTCCTATAGAATATTCAAAAGGATTTAACCCACATATGGCGTTATCAATAGCACAACCACTTTCAGTTGGAGTTTACTCTGATGGAGAATATTTAGATTTAGTTTTAACTAAAGAGTTAAAAGAAGAGGAAGTAGTAAATACATTAAATGAATTTGCACCTCCAACAATTAAATTCATTTGTGCTAAAGGTATAGAAATAATAGAAAATGTAAAGAGATTACCTCAAACAATGGCACTTTTAGATGCTGCTAGATACACTATAAAACTTAAGTTAAATAGTGAAGAAGGTATAGCAGAAGCTATGGATTCTATGCTTAATGAAAAAGAATTTAATATAGTTAAAAAGACTAAAAAAGGTGAAAAAGAAACTGATATTAAACCTCTTATTAAAGAGCTTAAATATTGGGTTAAGGATAATGAACTTATAATAAATACTCTTATATCTACAGGTAGTAGAGAAAATCTTTCAGCAGATCTTTTAGTAACTTATATTAAGAGTAAGGTTGATGGAATAAACAAAGATGCCTTTGTTAATATAAAAAGAGAAGAAATGTACTTATTAAAGAAGAATAAGTATGTTCCACTATATAAAGGCATTTAGGAAGTGGGAAGATGAAAGAAGTATTTGTTCTTAATGAAGAAGACTTTTTAAAAATTGCAGTAAAAGAAAATGGAGAATTAGTAGAGTGTATAGTTGAGGAACACTCTACTGACCCTCAAATTGGTGAAATATATAAAGGTAGAATAAAAAATATTCTACCTTCTATTAATTCAATATTTATTGATATAGGATTAGAAAAAGAAGCCTATATGTATTATAGTGATGAATTAAAAAGAGTTGGCGTGAAAAAAGGTCAAGATATATTAGTTGAAATTTTAAAAGAACCTATAGGTAATAAAGGTGCTAAGGTAACTCATAAACCAAGCATAGCAGGAAAGTATGCAGTATTAACTTTAGGTAGTGAAGGTATAAAGCTTTCTAAAAGAATTACATCATTAGAAGCTAGACAAAAATTAACTACTCTTATAAAGCCACCAAGAGATGTTGAAGTTCTTTTTAGAACTGACTCAGAAGAGGCAGAAAGTGAAGAAATTTTAAAAGATTTAGAGATTCTTTTTAAGAAAAAGGAAGAGTTAGAAAGAAAATTAAACTATTCAACTCACTTAGGAAAAATAGATAGTAATAATTTAATTGTAAGGTTTTTTTCGGAATTAGATAATATAAAAACTAATATAATTTGTGATGATAAAGAGCAAATTGAAATTATAGAAGGTTTTATAAAAAATAAAGATAATATATCTATAAAATATTATGAAGAAGATATAAGTCTTTTTGATTATTATGGAATCGAAAAGGAAATACTAAAGCTTAGACATAAGAAAGTAAATTTACCGAGTGGTGGATATATAGTTATAGATAAAACTGAAGCTATGTATGTTATAGATATAAATAGTGGTAAGCATACAAAAGCTAGAGATTTTAACAAAACAATATTTGAAACTAATATGGAAGCTGCTAAAGAAATTGGTAGACAGATTAAGCTAAGAAATTTAAGTGGAATAATAGTAGTAGATTTCATTGATATGAGAGATGATAAACAAAGACCTATCGTTATGAAAACTCTAAAAAAATCTCTAGAATCAGATAAAGGAAATACAAAAATATATCCTTTTACTGAATTAGATTTAATACAGATTTCTAGAAGAAGAAAAGGGAAATCTATATATGAGTATTTAGAAGAAGGGTGTAAAAAGTGTAAATCTAATGGATATATATTAAAACTATCCTACTTAGAGAATTTAATTAAAAATGAGATTTTAAGAGCATATAGAGAAAATTCAATAAGTGATTTTTACATCGAACTTGATGAAAGCTACGAAGAAAGTGTAAAAGAAGATTTAGTTGGTTTTTTAGCTAGGATAGATGGATTAGATAAAGAAATTTATTTAAATTTTATAGATAATCTTGAGGGGTATAACCTTGAACCTTTGATATTTTCAAGTCAAAAAGAAAATTACCAAAGTTACAAAATAAAAACAGTTTAAAAGTTATATAAATTTCTTTACAAGATGAATAATTTTGTGATAAAATGTCATAGTGAACCGCACATAGTAAGGTTTTAAATAAAACAAAGTTAAATCTTTGTACCTACATTGGCGAATCCGTAAATAGAGGAGGTGTTTTTAATGTACGCAGTATTAACTACAGGAGGAAAACAATACAAAGTTAGCGAAGGAGACGTAATATACGTTGAAAAGCTAAATGTAGAAGTTGACTCAACAGTTGAATTAACAGACGTTTTAGCAGTATCAAACGGTGAAACTTTAAAAGTTGGTACACCAGTTGTTGAAGGTGCTAAAGTTGTGGCTAAAGTAGTTGCTCAAGGTAAGGCTAAGAAAGTAACAGTTTTCAAGTACAAGGCTAAGAAGGACTACAGAAGAAAGAACGGTCACAGACAACCTTACACTAAGTTAGTAATCGAAAAAATCGAAGCTTAATTTAAGTTATGATTAAAGTTACTATTTTACAAAAAGGTAATTTATCTCTTGGATTTAAGATATCAGGTCATGCTTTATCAAGAGAAGAAATTGAAAACACTATTGGTGATGCATATGATTTAATATGTAATTCAGTTTCTGTTTTATCTCAAAGTGCTGTAATAGGCATGGAGGAAGTTTTAAAGCTTCCAGTAAAGTATGAAATAAATGATGGATATTTATCTTTGAATTTGTCTGAGCTTAATAAAGATGAGATAGAAAAAGGGCAGGTTTTACTTAAGACTTTTGAAAAGTCTATGGAAAGCTTAATGATGTCCTTAGAAGCTAGTTTTGGTAAAAATAAACGGAATAAATATATAAATTTAAAAAATGAGGAGGTGTAACGAGATGATGATAATGAACCTTCAATTATTTGCCCACAAGAAAGGGGTAGGTAGCTCTAAGAACGGTAGAGACTCTGAAGCTAAGAGACTTGGTGTTAAAGCTGCTGACGGAGAATTCGTTTTAGCTGGAAACATACTAGTTAGACAAAGAGGAACTAAGATTCACCCAGGTGTTAACGTAGGTAAGGGTGGAGATGACACTCTATTTGCTAAAGAAGACGGAATCGTAAGATTTGAAAGAATGGGTAGAGACAAGAAAAAAGTTTCTATTTATCCTGTAGAAGTTCAAGAAATAGCAGAATAATTTATATAAATAAAAGCACCCAATGGGTGCTTTTATTAATATACGCGAATAATTAACAATTAATAATTAAAAGTTAAGAATTTAAGATGAAAAATTCTAAGGATTTTTTAATTTAAATTAATAAGTTTAATAGAAGTTTCATCAGTAATTATTAATTCTTATTTATTAATTATTAATTATAAAAATTAGTAAGTTATGGCATAATAAAAGATGAGTTATTATGTTTATAGATACTTAGGAGGTATAGACTATGTTTATAGATAGAGCCAAGATATTAGTTAAGTCAGGTGCAGGCGGTAATGGAGCAGTTACTTTCAGAAGAGAAAAGTATGTTCCATTAGGAGGACCAGATGGTGGAGACGGTGGTAAAGGTGGAAGTGTTATCTTTACTGTTGATACTGGATTAACTACTCTTTTAGATTTCAAATATAAGAAAAAATTCGTTGCTGAATCTGGTGGTAATGGTCAAGGTTCAAAATGCTATGGTAAAGATGGAGAAGATCTATACATAAGAGTTCCAATGGGAACTATAGTTAGAGATTTTGAAACTAATAAGGTAATTTGTGACCTTTCTCATAAAGACGATACATTTGTTATTGCAAGAGGAGGTAAAGGTGGTAAAGGTAACTGTAAGTTCTGTACACCAACAAGACAGGCACCACACTTCGCTGAACCAGGTATGCCAGCAGAAGAAAGAACTTTAACTTTAGAATTAAAATTACTTGCTGACGTTGGATTAGTAGGATTCCCTAATGTAGGTAAGTCTACTTTACTTTCAACAGTAACTGCTGCAAAACCAAAGATAGCAAACTATCACTTTACTACACTAAAACCAAATCTTGGAGTTGTTAAAGCAGAAGGAATAAATTCATTTGTTATGGCAGATATCCCAGGAATTATAGAAGGGGCTGCTGAAGGTGTAGGATTAGGATTAGATTTCTTAAGACATATAGAAAGAACAAGACTTCTAATTCACGTTGTAGATATATCAGGAGTTGAAGGTAGAGATGCTTTTGAAGACTTCGTTAAGATAAATGAAGAACTTAAGAAATACTCTGTAAAGCTTTGGGATAGACCACAAATAGTTGTAGCTAATAAGGCTGATATGCTTTATGATGAAGAAGTTTTTGAAGACTTTAAGAGAAAAGTTAATGAATTAGGATTCGATAAGGTGTTTAAGATGTCTGCAGCAACTAAATCAGGAGTTGAAGAAGTTATAAAAGAAGCTGGTAAGATGTTAACAGAAATTCCAATAATGGATTTAGAAATACCAGAAGAAGAAAGATACGTAGAAGAAGAAAAGAGATTCACTTACGAAATTGAAATTGAAGAAAATGATGGATACAACACTTATGTTGTTACTGGATCATTCGTTGATAGATTATTAAGTGCAGTTAATATTCATGATGCTGACTCATTAAGATATTTCCATAAAGTATTAAGAAACAAAGGTGTTCTTGATAAGCTTAGAGAAATGGGAATTGAAGATGGAGATATGGTAAGATTAAACGACTTTGAATTTGAATACATCTTATAGGAGGATATTATTATATGATTACAGGAAAACAAAGAGCTTATTTAAGAGGGTTAGCTAATACTATGGACCCTATATTCCAAATAGGTAAAAATGGTATAGAAGAAGCATTTTTAAAGCAATTAGAAGATGCTTTAGAAGCTAGAGAACTTATAAAGATAAAAGTTTTAGAAAATAGTGGATTAGGTGCTAGAGAAGCTTCTGATGAAATATGCAGAAGAATAGGTTGTGAAGGAATTCAAGCTATAGGTAGTAAGATAGTATTATACAAAAAGTCAGAAAAGAAGCCTAAGATAGAAATACCACAAGGAAATAGAAAATAATTATGAAGCGCTATGGCATAATGGGTGGTACTTTTAATCCTATTCACTTAGCACATCTTTATATTGCATATGAGGCTAAAGAACAGCTAGATTTAGATACTATAATATTTATGCCAGCAGGTAATCCGCCACATAAAAGGAAAAATTCTATTATAGATTCATCATTTAGGCTTGATATGGTTAAGCTTGCCATAGAAGATTATAAAGATTTTATAGTTAGTGATTATGAAATTGAAAAGCAAGGGCTTAGTTTTACTTATGAAACTCTAAAAGCCTTAAAGAGTGATGATGTACAATTATATTTTATAGCTGGTGGAGATTCTCTAATGGATATTGAGAAATGGAGGAATCCAGACCAAGTACTACAAAATTGTAATTTTGTTGTTTTTAATAGGGGACAATTTTCAGTAGAAGAATTAGAACATCAAAAGAGAAAATTAGAAGAAAGGTATCAAGCAAATATTATCCTATTAAATGTAGCTAATATTGATATTTCATCTTCAATGATAAGAGAAAGACTGGAAGAAGGAAAGAGAGTAGATTTCTTTCTTCCAGACAAAGTTTTAAAATATATAGTTGATAATAGGTTATATGAGGGGGAATAAGAATGATTAGCATCTATGAGATGAACAAATATCTTAAAGAAAATCTTATTGAAAATAGATATAATCATACTGTTGGAGTAGTAAATACAGCTATAGAATTAGCAGAAATACATGGTGAAGATAAGTTTAAAGCTGAAATAGCAGCATTATCTCATGATATAGCTAAAAACATGAAAGTAACTGATTTAAAAAAGTTAATTGATGAAGAAGGTATAAGCTTAACTATTGACGAAGAAAGAAATATGGAGTTATGGCATGCTATAGTTGCTCCTATATTAGGAAAAAAAGTATTCAAAATAGAAGATGATGAAATATTAAGCGCTATGAGATGGCACACAACTGGGAAAGAAAATATGAGCAATTTAGATAAAATCATATATTTAGCAGATTTAATTGAACCATCAAGAAAATTTAATGGGCTAGATGAATTAAGAAAGGTAGCTAGAGAAGACTTGGATTTAGCTATGATAAAAGCATTAACTCATACTATTAAATTTTTACTTGATAGAGGTGTGGCAATAGACGGAAATACTTTTAAGGCTAGAAATTACTTATTATATAACAATGTAAAATTATAATTTTATATTACGAGGGGGTTATTATGGCGGGTAATGGTGATAAAAATAGACCTAATAAAGATCCGAGGCTTATAACTAGGAGTGCTAGAGAAGACTTTGAAAGAAAAAAAGAATTAAGAAAAAAAGCAAAAAGAAGAGCTAGAGTTAGGTTGACTATAGTTGTTCTTATTTTGCTATTATTAGTTTTAATTACAACAATGTTCTTTTCAGTAATATCATTTATTCTGGCTTTAAGAAAAAATGATTTACAAGAAGGAATAACTCCTAGAAAAAATGAACCTGTAAATATTCTTATATTAGGTATGGATATAGGAGATGCAGAGCAGGATGAAAATAAGGCAATAAGAAGAACAGATACGATGATGGTTCTTAATTATAATCCAAACACTAAAAAGATAAATATAGTATCTATTCCAAGAGATACTTTAATACAAGTGGATGCTTATGATGAATATGGAAACCTAAGGCCTTATTGGAAAATAAACAATGCTTATGTATTAGGTGGAGAAGAAGAAGTTATAAAGCATGTTGAATCACTTTTAGAAACCAATATAAATTATATGATTGAAATAGATTATAATGCATTTAGAAGCTTTATAGATGCTATTGGTGGAGTAGATATGTATATAGAGCAGCAGATGGATTATGATGATGATGCTCAAGACTTGCATATTCACTTTAATGCAGGAGAAACTGTTCATTTAGATGGGAAAAAGGCAGAGGAGTTCTTTAGATGGAGAAAAAATAATGATGGTACAGGATTTATTGATGGAGACTTAGGAAGAATAAGGAATCAACAAGCATTTATGAAGGAAGTTTTAAAAAAATGCTTAAGTCCAACTATTATATTTAAGTTACCTAAGATTTTAGATGTTGTTAAGGAAAATATAGATACAAATATGCCAGGAGATAAGATGATATCTTATGGATTAAAGTTCTTAACAAACTCAGGAATATCAATGAATACACTTCAAGGATATGATGAAATAATATATGATGAATCATTTTTAATTGTTGACCCAAGTATGAATAGAGAGCTTTTAGCATCTATTAAGTCAGGTGAAGTTTTAGAAGATGATAAATCCAGAGCTGACTATAACATACTAGTGCTTAATGGAACTAGAATAAATGGATTAGCAGGAAATGTTAAAACTGAAATGCAATATATAGGTTATTATGCTGTTGAAGTAGGAAATGCTGAAAAGAGATCTAAATCTATAATAATGTGTAATGATAAGACTTTAAAAGAGCAATTAAAAATTGATACTGGAATTGATAACTTCCAAAAAAATAATAGTGAAGAATACAGTAGCTATGATGCTGTAATAATTCTAGGAGAAGACTTTGATTCATTTTAAATAAATTTGGAGGTAATAATGAGTACTTTAGAGAGAGTTGTGCATAAAGAATTTGAGGGAATGAAGATAAGAGAGTTCCTTAAATTTCACATGGGATTATCTTCAAGACTTATAAGAGGTGCATCTATAGATAAAAGAATCTTTGTTAATGATGTTCCTGTAAAAATGAATTATGTACTAAAAGATAACGATAAAATACTTATAAATTTAGCTAAAAAGGAAAGTCAAAATATTGAACCTGAAAAGATAGATTTAGATATTGTATATGAGGATAAAGATATAATAGTTATAAATAAAAGACCAAATATGGTTGTTCATCCTACTAAAAGATATCAATCAGGTACCTTGGCTAATGGATTATTATATTATTTTAAGGAAACAGGCCAAGATTGTATTGTAAGACTTGTAAGCCGTCTTGATATGGATACATCAGGGCTTATAATAGTTGCTAAGAATCAATATGCACATATGGAATTATCAAAAGAGATGCAAGAGAATAATGTAGAAAAGAGGTATTTAGCTGTTGTGCATGGTCATCTTGAAAAAGAAGAAGGTACTATAGATTTACCTATTTATAGACCAGAAGAAGAAGGGGCTATAAGAAGAGTTATAGATGAAAGAGGACAAAGAAGTATAACTCATTATAAGGTAGTTGAAAGATTAAAAGATGCTGACGTTGTTGAATGTTTATTAGAAACAGGAAGAACTCACCAGATAAGAGTGCATTTAAAGGCACTTGGTCATCCTATATACGGAGATACATTATACGGATATGAAGATGATGATAAATATATGAAAAGACAGGCATTACATGCTTATGGCTTAGATTTTAAATCACCAAGAACTAAAGAAGAACTTTCACTAAGAGCAAACTTGCCTGAGGATATTGATAATTTATTAAAAGTTTTGAGATAAGAATTTTTAAATAGTATAGGTTTCTATAATACATGAAAAGTTTTTATAATCAAAAGCGAGATAATTATTATAAATTAAATATTTAATATACTACTCATAAAAAATGCCTTAGATAGACCCAATATCTATCTAAGGCATTTTTATTAATATATTTTTTATCTTTTATAATTTAAATATTTATATTAGATTAAATCTAAATAGTACTTATAATTTTAAATATCTAAGTTATATTTCTTTCTTATAAAATCTCTTCTTTTATTAAGTTTTCTTTTACGAATATATATATAGATACATAATGAAAGAATTAATATTAAAATTATAGATATTATTATTTTGTTTGAAGCATATTTGTTAATTGTATTTTCTATTTTAATCTTAGTTGTATATTCTCTATCTAAACCACTTAAAAGTTCTAAAGTAGTATATTTCTCTCCATTAACAATAAGTGTTGCATCGAATAGTACATCACCTTTTTTTATTGAACTTTCAGAGTAATCTTTATCTGCATAATTAAAAGCAGTTGTAATATCTTGTTCTTCATTAGCTGATAGAGTATAGTATATATCTTTATTAGTTAATAGCGGAATAGAAGTATTATCACTAATCTGATATTCACCAACAATATCTCCCTTATTAAATAGCTTAACTGAGTTAAAGTTATCAAATCCCCAATTAAATAATTGTCCAACGCTTGTATATTGAGTATCTTTATTATAAGCATTTAAGAATGAAGCTACTAATACCTCATCATCCTTAACTGCTGTAGCTACATATGTATGATTAGCTTCTGGTGTCCATCCAGTTTTACCACAATATAAATTTTCGTAATACCACTGAGACCAGTCTACGTAACAGTTATTTCTATTTGTAGCCCATTTTTCAGTACCATCTGAATATGGGTGATTAACATATTGATATGAAATAATTCTTGATATTCTATTAAAATCATCAAAATTTAATGCAAATTTCATAATCTTAGCCATATCGTTTGCAGTTGTAAGATGACCTTCTTCATGCAAACCACTTGGATTTTTAAATACAGAATTAGTGCATCCTAACTCTTTTGCTCTTTCAGTCATAAGTTTCCCAAATTCAGCATTTGAGCCAGAAACGAATTCAGCAAGAGCTTCAGCACAGTCATTAGCAGATTCTAATAACATAGCTATTAATAACTCTTCAATAGTATAAACTTCCCCTTCTCTTATACCGATTGCAGATCCGTCAACTAGAGGTGGATTTGTACCTATAGTAACTTTGTCATCTAAATTAGTATTTTCTAATACTACTATGGCAGTCATAACTTTAGTGATTGATGCAGGTTCATATTGAACATCGGCATTTTGAGAGTATAGTATTTCCCCTGATTTTCCATCCATTAAAACAACACCTTGTGCTTCTAAAAGTGGCACAGCATGTACATTTTCAATTGTAATATTTGTAAAAAATAGAGTACAAATAAACAATAATAGTAGGAACCTTGTTAAAGTTTTTTTCATATAGTTCTCCCCACGTATCAATTATTTTACAGAATTATTTTAACAAAAATGAAAAATTTATTCTACAGTAAATTATGTTTTGCTATGTAAAAGTTTAAATTAGATAAATATGTTAATAATATTAGATATTATTTCTTTATAAGGAGAAATTAGTATATGGACAAATTTAAAGATAAAAAAGTAATTGCAACAATAATAGTATTAACAATTTTATTTATTTCATCAATTATTCTTTATGGTAAAAATAATAACAAAGTATTTTCGGATAAATATATGCAAAATATATTTGTTGATAGTGATGAACAAATTAGCGATAATTCAATAAGTAATATGGAAACTTTAGTGACTAATGAAGAAAAGTTAGATGTTCCAATGATATTTGTTGAAATTAAAGGAGAGGTATTAATCCCAGATGTTTATGAATTGCAAGAAGGAAGTATAGTTAAGGATTTAATAGAAAAAGCAGGTGGATTAACTAGTGAGGCTAATATAACAAATATAAATAGAGCTAAGAAAATTCAAAATCATGAACTTGTAATAATATCAAACATAAATGATGAAAATAATAATACGGTTTTCAATGAAGTTATTATAGAATCAAATGGTTTAATAAATATTAATCTGGCAGATATAAATGAACTAAAGAAAATCACGGGTATCGGAGATGTAAAAGCTCAAAGTATAATAGAATATAGAGAGAAGAATGGTGGATTTAAATCTGTTGATGAAATTAAAAATGTAGATGGAATAGGTGAAAAGACATTCGAGAAGATAAAAGAAAAGATAACTTTATAAAAATATTAAAAAATGATATAAAAATATCAAAATAAAAGTGAAATTACAGTGAAAATCGTAGGAAAACCTTTCAATAAGTCGTATAAAATGATATAATTAATTAAATTTAGGAAAAAATAATGTTAATATAAATAGAATATCGTAGGGGGTATTAATTGTGATAAAAAGAACAGTTGCTATAGGATTAAGCACAGTACTTATATTAGGAATGATAGGGTGTTCTAATAATAAAGAGAATGCTAATAATGATGTTACAAATATAAAAGTTGAAGCTAGAGAGGCACTTCCAGGAGAATGGTCACAAGACCTTACTAGAGAAGAAGTTGCTGAATTAAATAAAGAAATATTATCAAGAGTAGAAGAAACAGCTACTTTTTATGGATTAGATTATGAGATAACAGAAGAAGTAAAAGAAGATACAAACGGATTATCTATAAATGATAATCATATAAATATAGATATTGAAGATCCAGAACCAAACAGAATAGAAAGTATGTACTATGGATTTAAGCAATATGGTACAGATTTAGCATCTGGTGAACTTGTAATGAAAATTTCATCAATATTAGATAAAAAAGCTATTGAAGAAGAAGGAACATTTGACTTTGGAGCAACTTCTTTTTCTACGTTCTCTGAAGCATTCACAGGAGTGACTGGAAGAGATTATAGTGAGCTAAATCAACAAATCTACGACATGATAACAGGAAATAATAATGTAACTACAATAGAAAATAATTTAGATGGAGTAAGAGAGACAATATCAATAACTGATGATTTCTTATTATATACTTTACAAACTAAGGAGTATCAGTTTAAATAGGGGAATGATTTTTGTCTTATCTTAATATTGGAGGAGTAAGATTTGGAAAAAGATCAAGAAAATTTAGTTGAAAAAGAACTAGAGCAAATCCTAACTGAAGAAGAAGTTGAAAATGTTGCAGAAGAAGAAGTATATGAAGAGGTAGTAACAGTTAAAGGAAAGTTTTCACATTACTTTAAAGTTATTCTAGCAGGATGTTTAGACCAAATATTAGCAGTAGGAATAGCGTTGATTCTTTTCGTTGTATTTGATTTAATATTAGGAGTACTAGGTTATAAAATAGCTATGAGAGATGAAGTGTTTCTTATAGTATTTATAATTAGTAATGTATTATACTATCCAATATCACAAGAGATATTACAAGGAAAAACAGTAGGGAAAAAAATAGTATTGAGATAAGTTATTTTATAAGTCTTTGATTTATTACGAAGAACTTACACCACCGAAATTTATTAGGTGGTTTTTCCTTTGTTAAACAAAAAATAAATTTTTAGGAGTGTACTATGAGAAGAGGAAGCCAAGTAACAGTAAAGATTGATAATATTGAATTTCCATCAATGGGAGTTGGGGAACTAGAGGGGAAAAAGATTTATGTGAAAGGGGCTTTCCCTGGTCAAGTAATTAAGGGAACTATAAAGAAAAATAGAGAAAACTATGCTGAAGCAAAGCTTGTAGAAGTTTTAGAAAAAGCAGAATATGAAATACCAGCACCATGTCCACATTTTGGAGTTTGTGGTGGGTGTAGCTCACAAAATTTAACTTATGATAAACAATTAGATTTATTAAGCCATGAAATATGCGAGCTTTTTGATTCAAAGGATTTACCAATGGGAATGTACCTTGGAGTAAAAGGTAGCGAAAATCATTGGGAGTATAGAAATAAGATGGAATTTACCTTTGGAGATATGGAAAAAGGTGGAGAGCTTACTTTAGGTATGCATATGAAAGGTAAATCTTTCGGTGTATTAACAGTAGACCACTGTATGATAATTGATGAAGATTTCAGAAAAGTGCTTACAGCTACAGTAGAATATTTTAGAAAACAAAACCTACCATACTATAGAGTAATGAAGAGAGAAGGGTATTTAAGACATCTTGTAATTAGAAAAGCAACTAATACAGGTGAGCTAATGGTTAACTTAGTTACAACTACTCAAATAGATTTTGATTTAACAGAGTATACAGAATTACTTAAGTCTTTAGAATATAAGGGTGAATTAGTTTCTGTATTACATACTGAGAATAATTCATTATCTGATGCAGTTATACCAGAAAAGGTTAATGTGCTATTTGGAAGAGATTATATAGTAGAAAACTTATTAGGACTTAAGTTTAAGATATCTCCATTCTCATTCTTCCAAACTAATTCTAAAGGAGCAGAAAGCCTTTATAGCTTAGTAAGAGAATTTATGGGAGATGGAGAAAATAAAGTTGTATTTGACCTTTATTGTGGAACAGGAACTATAGGTCAAATAGCTGCACCAAACGCTAAAAAGGTTATAGGGCTTGAACTTATAGAAGAAGCTGTTGAAGCTGCAAAAGAAAATGCAAAGCTTAATGGACTTGATAACTGTGAATTTATAGCAGGAGACGTTGCAGAGACAATTAAAAAGGTTAAAGTAAAACCAGATATAATAATATTAGACCCACCAAGAAGTGGAGTTTCACCAAAGGCTTTAGATTACGTAATTAAGTTTAACGCACCAGAAATAATCTACGTTTCATGTAATCCAAAGACTATGGTCGAGAACTTAGATGTATTACTAGAACATGGCTATACTGTAGAAAAGAGTACAGTAAAAGATATGTTCCCAAATACACCTCATGCTGAGACGGTTGTTAGACTTACAAGGAGAGCAACGACGAAGTAAGTCTTTTACAACCGTCCATGCAAGGACTGTCCAAGAAGTGGAGTGTAAGCGAACACTGATTGGAGACAGTCTACTGCTGAGACAGTAGTTAGGCTTACGAAGAGACATTAAATTCTTAATGAAATCGAACGATAGTGAAGATTGAGTTTAGAATTTAAGTCCGCATTTCGTAACGTAGTGGAGAAATAGAGTGCTGAAAAAGCTTTGTTTTAAATAATTTGAGTATTTTAATGATTTTGGTTAAAAAATTATGTATCAAGGTACCCTGTAAAAAAATATCTAACAAGGGTACCTTGATAGTTTAGACTACAAAATAGATGTCGTTTTTTTAGACTATAGAATAAATGTTATATTAAAATTAGGAAAATTTTAAATAAGATTTATTAGCTTATTACAAGGGAAGGAGATTTATTTTTGGAGTTTAATGAAAAGCTACAACAGCTTAGAAAACAGAGAAATTTAACACAGGAACAACTTGCAGAGCAATTATATGTATCGAGAACAGCAGTTTCAAAATGGGAAAGTGGAAAAGGCTACCCAAATATTGAATCGCTAAAAAGTATATCTAAACTATTTTCCATTTCGATTGATGAATTGTTGTCTGGCGAAGAACTAATCAATATTGCGGAAACAGAAAATAGTTCTAATATGGATAAGATTTACAACATCCTTGGTGCAGTACTGGATTTGATGGCGATTGTATTTATTATTTTGCCTCTATATGGAAAACGAGTAGGAGATTATATCTATTCCGTTAACCTGATATCATTTACAGACTCTACACCAATAAATCTTGCAATCTATTGGATTATTTTTATTGCTTTGATTAGTATTGGTATTGCTAAACTTATATTCATCCGACTTGATAGAGAGTTATGGTGCAACTACATCACAAAATGTTCTGTAGTATTAGGAGTTGTGGCAACCTGCTTTTTTGCTATGGCAAGAGAACCATATGTGACAACATTTCTATTTTTGATTTTTATAACGAAAATATTTGTATTGTTTAAGCAGAGTAAAATAAAGTGAAAAAACAGCATAAACCTTTGAAAATAGGCTCTGACACGAAAAGTGTCAGGGCCTATTTTCTATTGTGACGATAGGTTTCTTGGTTTTTATGATATAAGGTCAGATAATAAAATTGTGGTCAACACAACATACAAAATAACAGAGAGGACAGATATATATGAATATCATTGAAACAGAAAATCTTACTAAACAATATGGAACAACTACCGTTGTTGATAATATTAATCTTCATGTGCCAAAAGGCAAAATCTACGGCTTACTTGGCAGAAACGGAGCAGGAAAAACAACCGCAATGAAGATGATGTTACAGCTTGTTTATCCGACAGGAGGAGCAATTCGATTATTCGGTACAGATTATAAGGAACATACTCATAGTCTTTACGGAAAAATAGGTTCTATTATTGAAACACCAGGTTTTTATAGTAATTTGACAGGATATGAAAATTTGAAAATTATTGCTAAATTGCGAGGACAACTTAGTAAAGATTCGGTACAAGAGGCACTTCGAGTTGTTGGGTTAGAAAAGGAAACAAGGAAAGTGTTTGCTGATTATTCATTAGGTATGAAACAGCGACTTGGTATTGCAGCAGCAATTATGCATGAACCGGAACTACTGATACTTGATGAACCCATAAATGGACTTGACCCTATTGGTATTTCTGAAATTCGCTCGTTCCTGTCTGAGCTAAGTCATAGCAAAGGGACTACTATTTTAATTTCAAGTCATGTTTTAAATGAGATTGAACAGATTGCGGATATTATCGGTGTCATGCACGAAGGTCGCTTGATAGAAGAAGTTAACATGGCAGAGCTTCACAAGCGTAATCGTAGATATATTGAATTTGATTTGTCTAATGTGGAAATAGCCGCAAAAATATTAGAAAATCACTATCAGATTAAAGACTACTCCATACAAGGTAATACAATAAAAATTTATGATTTTACTCATAACTCAGGGGAAATCAATAAAGCTTTCGTAGAGAATGGTTTGTTGGTAACAAAGATAAATACAAACGAGGAAAACCTAGAGAATTATTTTTCAGGATTGATTGGAGGTGGCAGCATTGCTTAATATTATTTACTGCGAATTATTAAAGTTAAAGCATTCAAAAATGGTGCTTATAAGTATTTTAGGTGTTATGTCTACGCCATTTATGATGTTTATAGAATCATTGCAAACTCACTTTGAACATCCAGAGCGTGTTTTCACACTGGCTAACGTTTATGATAACAGTTTGCTGTATATGATGCTTTTAACCAATATGATGATATATGTGGTAATAACTGCCTACTTATTCAGTCGTGAATATACAGAAAATACATTAAAAACTATACTGCCAATACCGATTTCAAGAACAAAGCTACTGCTTGGCAAGTTTTGTACTCTGTTACTTTGGATTGTTATGCTTACCTTTGTAACAGGGGCAGGTATACTCATTTTATCTGGAATATATCATGCTGTTTTCAGTATGGATGGATATAACTTAGTTATTGCTATCGAATGGTTATTGAAATTTTTACTTGGCAGTATGCTAATGTTTTTAACGGTTTCCCCCTTTGCTTATATAGCTCAAAAAACCAAGGGATTTGTTGCACCTGTGATTGCTTCAGCTGTTATCGTTATGGGTAGTGCAGCACTTACTAATCAAGATTTTGGAGCATTATACCCATGGACAGCTACATTTTTTCTAATAGAGGGTAAAATACAAAGTACAGGCTATCCAATTTTTCTATCAATAGCAATCATTGCTTTTGTATCTATAGCTGGATTTTTATTAACATTTAAACACTTCAAAAAAGAGGATTTGAAATAGTGATACTTGATTTTATTGAATATAATTTTTAATTTAAATAAATGTAAAAAACAACCCCCCACCAAGCTTGTGGTAAAAAAATACAAATGATAAAATTTCAGTAATGTAGCAATTTAAAACATGTTATAGGGGGAATTTAATTGAGAAAAAGGAGTATTGCGTTATCTTTAATTTTTGCAATGAGTTTAATGTTTGTAGGGTGTAACAATGCAAGTGAAGGAGCAAGTAAAAATACAGATGATAATACAGAAGTAGTAGTTAATACTGAAGCTAAAGATAGTATATCTGCATATGTTGGAACTAATATATTTGAAGGAAGTTTAGACCCAATTAAGGGAGCAATGAGCTATGGATATTCTTTTACTAATTGTGCATTAACAAGGGTTAATTCAGGGTCAGAATATGAAGGAGATTTAGCTACTGATTGGCAAATAAGTGATGACTCTTTAGTTTATACATTCAATTTAAGAGAAGGAGTTAAATTCCATGATGGTTCAGATTTTACAGCAGAGGATGTAGTTTTTACTTATGAAACTGTTAAAGAGAATCAAGGAAATAATGAAAATGTAGATCTTTCAAGATTGGAATCAGTAACTGCTTTAGATGATTATACAGTTGAATTTAAATTATCAGAAAGTTACTCTCCATTCTTTGATTCGGTAGCTTTATTAGGTATTGTTCCAAGTGATGCTTATGATAGTGAAACATTTGATAAGTATCCAATTGGTACAGGAGCATGGAAAGTTATTCAATATGATACAGACCAACAAATAATAGTTCAGGCAAATGAAGATTACTATGAAGGAGCACCAGAAATTAAGCAAGTAACTTTTGTAAAGATGGATAATGAAGCTGCATTTTCAAATGCAAAATCAGGTCAATTAGATATAGTTATGGTAGCACCAAATTATGCGCTTGAAGAAATAGATGGAATGCATATAGAAAATCTTGAAACAATGGATGTTCGTAATATAAGTTTGCCATGTATACCAGAGCAAGTAGTTAAGAATCCTGATGGGAATGAAGTAACAGTAGGGAATAATGTTACTTCTGATGTTGCAGTTCGTAAAGCTTTAAGTATAGGGATAGATAGAGAATCAATAATAAATAATGCTTTAAATGGTATAGGAAAACCAGCTACTGGGTTCACTACTAATTTAACTTGGGGAAATCCTTTAGTTTATGAAGATAATCAAAGGGAAGAAGCAAAAAAACTTTTAGAAGATGCTGGATGGGTTGATTCAGATGGAGATGGAATTAGAGAAAAAGACGGAGTAAAATGTGAATTTGATGTATATTCACCATCTAATGACCAACAACGTTACTTATTAGCAGTTGCAGTGTCTGAAGATGCAAAGGAATTAGGTATATCTATAAATGCAAAACAAGGAACATGGGATGAACTTACTGCAAAGGCTAATACAGCTGGAATAGTATGGGGATGGGGACAATATAGTCCAACAGTATTAAAATCATTACTTTATTCAGAGTTATTCTTAGTTGGTGCTTATGACAATACAGTTGGATATTCTAATAAAGAGGTAGATAAATTAATAGATGAAGCAATAGATTCTAATAATCAAGAAGATGCAATTAAAAAGTGGAAAGAAGTACAAGCTGTTTCAGCAGAAGACTATCCTTATTTATATATAGTAAATATTGAGCATAGTTATTTTGTTAATGATTCTATTGATATTTCAGTAGATACTCAAATAGCTCATCCTCATGGTCATGGTTCACCAATTATTTGTAATATGAAGGATTGGAGGATTAATGAATAGATTAAAGTATATAGGTTCAACATTTTTAAGGATGATATCACTTTTAATTGCAGTTAGTATTATAGCGTTTATTTTAGTTACATCATCTCCAATAGACCCATTAACATCATATGTAGGAACAGAATCTACACTTTCAAAAGAGGCAAAAGATGAAATAGCAGAACACTGGGGGTTAAATGACCCTCCAGTGGAAAGATTTATAACATGGGGAAAAAATGTATTGCAAGGTGATTTAGGAACATCAATAACATTTAAACAACCTGTTAGTACAGTAATTTTAGAAAGATTCCAATATTCAATAGTGCTAATGATGGTAGCTTGGATATTTTCTGGTGTTTTAGGATTTATAATTGGAATTCTAGCTGGTGTATATAAAGGTAGTATTTTTGATAAGGTTATAAAAGTTTTTTGTCTTATTCTTCAATCAGCACCAACCTTTTGGATTGGCTTATTAGTTTTAAGTTTATTTGCAGTTAAGTTAGGTTGGTTTCCTATAGGATTAGCAGCACCAATGGGAAAATTAGCGTCAGATGTAACCATTGGGGATAGAATATATCATCTTATATTACCAGCTTTCACATTAAGTGTTTTAAGTATAGGAAAAATAACATTATTTACACGACAAAAATTAATAGAAATATTAAATAGTGATTTTATACTTTTTGCAAAAGCAAGAGGTGAAAGTACTATTCAATTAATTATTAGGCATGGAGTAAGGAATATAGCATTGCCAGCAATTACAGAACAGTTTTCATCTTTTAGCGAACTTTTTGGAGGAATGGCATTAGCAGAGACAGTATTTTCTTACCCAGGATTAGGTACGGCAACAACAGCTGCTGGACTAAATGGAGATGTTCCACTATTACTTGGGATTGCAATATTTAGTGCTATATTTGTATTTGCAGGTAATTTAATTGCGAATATATTATATGGAATTTTAGACCCAAGGTTAAAAGAGGAGGGATATCATGCTTAAAAACCCTTCAGTTAATTTAGGGGAAAAAAGAATACAAATATTTTCTAATAGAAGAAAAAGGATAGTATTTTATATAACTATTTCAGTGATTTACTTAGTAACAATTTTGATTGTAGGGTTAATGATGAATCCAGATAAATATGCTGTAGATTACTCTGCAAAATTTATTAGCCCTTCTTTAGGACATCTATTTGGTACAGATTTTATGGGAAGAGATATGTTTTGGAGATGTATTAAGGGATTATCTAATAGTATATTAATTGGTATTTTTGCATCTGTAGTAAGCTCATTTATCGCACTTTTATTTGGCGTTTCATCTGCAATTATAGGTGGATGGTATGATAGATTTATTAACTGGTGTGTAGATCTTTGCATGGGAATTCCCCATCTTATTTTATTAATATTAATATCATTTATGCTTGGAAGAGGAGCTGTAGGAGTTACTGTAGCTGTTTCATTAACTCATTGGACAGGATTGACTAGACTTGTTAGAGCTGAGGTATTACAGGTTCGCTCTGCACAATATGTACAAGCAGCTTATAAGATGGGAAAAAGTAAATTTCAAGTAGCAATAAGTCATATTATACCTCATGTTCTTCCAGTATATTTAATTGGAGTTGTTCTATTATTTCCACATGCTATTATGCATGAAGCATCTATAACATTTTTAGGGTTTGGGCTTCCAGCTGAAGTTCCAGCAATTGGTGTAATATTATCAGAAGCTATGAAACATATTGCAACAGGAAAGTGGTGGCTTGCATTATTCCCAGGGCTTATGTTATTGAGTGTTGTATTACTATTTGATGTAATTGGCGAAAATCTTAAACAATTAATAAATCCGAATAGTGGTAATGAATAATTTTCAAAATTGATAATTAAGAGATGGTGGTAATATTCTTAATTATGATAAATATTAGTTTAATAAGGAGGAAGGTATGAGGAATAATGCAAAGAGTGTATATGATGAATTTGCATTAGAAGTAAATAATTTATCAGTAGCTTTTAATATGTATGATAAAGGTTTAAATAAAAATGATTTAGAAGTTATTCATGAATTAAGTATAAATGTAAAAAAAGGCGAAATAGTAGCAGTTGTAGGGTCAAGCGGTTCTGGAAAAAGTCTTCTTGCCCATGCAATAATGGGGATACTTCCAGGCAATTCAAATATAAAAGGTGATATAAAGTTTTACGGAGAAAATTTAACAGAAAAAAGATTAAAAAAGCTTAGAGGAAAAGATATATCTTTTATACCACAATCCGTAGAATTTTTAGATCCATTAATGAAGATTGGAAAGCAAGTTATCGGAATTAATGGAAGTGAAAAAAAACGAAAAGAAATATTTAAAAAATATGATTTAGAAGATAATGTTGAAGACAAATACCCATTTCAACTATCGGGGGGAATGGCTAGGAGAGTATTAATAGCAACAGCTGTAATGAATGATGCAAAGTTAATTATAGCAGATGAACCAACTCCAGGTTTAAATATAGAACTAGCGATGGATACTTTGAAGCATTTCAGAGATATCGCAGATAATGGATGTGGTATTCTTTTAATTACTCATGATGTGGATTTAGCATTAAATGTAGCTGATAGAATAGCTGTCTTTTATTCAGGAACAATAGTTGAAATAGCAAAAGTAGATGATTTTATAAAAGGGAAAGATGCATTGAGACATCCATATAGCAAGGCATTCATAGATGCTTTACCACAAAATAAGTTTAAATCTATACCAGGATTTCAACCGTATGCAGGAAATTTACCAACAGGGTGTCTATTTGGAGATAGATGCCATATGAGAACTGAAGAATGCAATAAAAATATTGAAATGAGAAAATTAAGAGGTGGAGAGGTGAGATGTATTAATGCTACTTGAAGTTAAAAATGTAAGTTATCGTTACAATAAAAGTTCTCCTTGGATACTTGAAGATGTTAGCTTTACTATAGATTCAAAAGAAAGAGTTGCATTAGTTGGTCCATCAGGATATGGAAAAAGTACCTTAGCTAAAATAATATCTGGATATATAAAGCCAGAAAAAGGTGAAGTCTTATGGGATGGTAAGGCACTTCCCCAAAATATATATTGCCCAATTCAAATGATTTATCAACATCCTGAAAAGTCAGTTAATCCAAGATGGAAAATGGCAAAAATATTAAATGAAGCATGGGAAGTTGATAACAATATTTTGCAAGAAATGGGTATAGAAAAGTCTTGGTTTAATAGATGGCCAAATGAATTGTCCGGTGGAGAGCTACAAAGATTTTGTATAGCAAGAGTTTTAGGGCCAGAAACAAAATTTTTAGTTTGTGATGAGATAAGTACTATGCTTGATGTTATAACTCAAGCTCAAATATGGAATTTTCTTTTAAAAATCTCGCAAGAGAATGAATTGGGGATGCTTGTAGTTACACATAACATTGAATTAGCTAATAGAGTGTGTGATAGAATTATAGAATTACCTAAATTAAATAAAAAAGAAGAAATAGCAGTATAAGAACAAAGAGGAGTATAAAAAATTATTTTAAAATATTAACTATGGTAGAATTAAATGCAAAAAATAATATAGATAAATAAAAATCTCGCAGAAATGTGAGGTTTTTATTTTTGTTACACCCAAAAAGATACAACACAAACAAAGATAAAACAACAATAATTAGTGTAAAAATATTGAAAAAATTCTAAAAAAGAGTATATTAATATGTATAGGTATAAAATGAAATTAAAGAAAAGGGTAATATACAAATGGGAGGATAACATGAGTCAAAGTATTTATGAAATCAATAAAAGTCCAAGAATACAAAAACTTGTAGATAAGTTATTCGAGAAATTGCCAGAGATAGAATCAGATAGAGCTGTACTTTTAACAGAATCCTATAAAGAAACTGAAGGCCAACCTATAATAGTTAGAAGAGCCAAGGCATTTTCTCATATATTAAAAAATATTCCTATAATTATTCGTGAAAATGAATTAATTGTAGGAAGTGCTACTAAAGCTCCGAGAAGCTGTCAGGTGTTCCCTGAGTTTTCTTATGAATGGTTAGAAAAAGAATTTGACACTGTTGAGACTAGAAGTGCAGATCCTTTTTACATATCTGAAGATAATAAAGAGATATTAAGAGAAGTTTATAAGTATTGGAAAGGTAAGACTACTAGTGAATTAGCAACATCATATATGGCTGATGAAACTATAAGAGCAATGGAACATAACATATTTACTCCAGGAAATTATTATTACAATGGAGTTGGACATGTTACGGTAAAGTATGAAAAGGTTTTAGAGGTAGGATATGAAGGAATTATAAAAGAGGTAAAAGAGGAACTTTCTAAATGTAATGTGGCAGATGAAGATTATGCTAAGAGAAGTCATTTCTTAAAGTCTGTTATAGAAAGTTGTGAAGCAGTAATAGACTATGCTAATCGTTATGCTGAATTAGCTCTTAATATGGCTAAAGAATGTAAAGATAATAATAGAAAAGCAGAGCTATTACAAATAGCATCAAACTGTGCAAGAGTTCCAGCAAAAGGAGCAAGAAGTTTTTATGAAGCATGCCAATCTTTTTGGTTTGTGCAAATGTTACTTCAAGTAGAGTCTAGTGGACATTCTATATCTCCAGGTAGATTTGACCAATATATGTATCCATATTATAAGGCAGATTTAGATGCAGGAAAAATAACTAAAGAGTTTGCCCAAGAATTAATGGATTGTATATGGGTAAAATTAAATGATTTAAATAAAGTAAGAGATGCTGGTTCAGCAGAAGGTTTTGCAGGTTATGGTTTATTCCAAAACTTGATAGTTGGAGGGCAAGATGCAGGAGGTATTGATGTAACTAATGATTTATCTTTTATGGCAATTGAAGCATCAATGCACGTAATGCTACCTCAACCATCATTATCAGTTAGAGTATGGAATGGAAGTCCTCATGAATTATTAATAAAAGCAGCTAAATTAACTCGTACAGGAATTGGATTACCTGCATATTACAATGATGAAGTTATAATTCCATCATTACTTAATCGTGGACTTACTTTAGCAGATGCTAGAGAATATAACATAATAGGTTGTGTTGAGCCTCAAAAGGCTGGAAAGACAGATGGATGGCATGATGCGGCGTTCTTTAATATGTGTAGACCATTAGAGTTAGTATTTAGTAATGGTTATGATAAAGGAGAGCTTGTTGGAGTTGAAACTGGTGATGTAACTAAGATGAATACATTTGAAGAGTTTTATGATGCTTATAAAAAGCAAATGAAATATTGTATAGAATTATTAGTTAATGCGGATAACTCTATAGATATGGCACATATGGAAAGGTGTCCATTACCTTATTTATCATCAATGGTTGATGATTGTATAAGTAGAGGAAAGAGCGTTCAAGAAGGTGGAGCAATATATAACTTTACAGGACCACAAGGGTTTGGTATTGCAAATATGGCAGACTCTTTATATGCAATTAAAAAATTAGTTTTTGATGAAAAGAAGGTAACATTAGCTGAGTATAAGGATGCACTTGAAAATAATTATGGACGAGGTATATCTTTAGAAAGAGTTGAAGAGCTAACAAGAGAAGTTATTAAGGAATTAGAGAATGATGGACATGCTATAAATGCAGAGGTAGTTGCACAAGTATCAGCTACAATTGCATTAGATAGTTTAGATAATTCTAAGAAAGCTAAATATGATAAATTACTAGAAATGATTGAAGCTGTTCCTAAGTTCGGAAATGATATTAAGGAAGTAGACCAATTTGCTAGAGATGTAGCTTATGTATATACTAAACCTTTAGAAAATTATAAAAATCCAAGAGGAGGTCAATACCAAGCTGGACTTTATCCAGTTTCAGCTAATGTACCTCTAGGAGCACAAACAGGTGCAACTCCAGATGGAAGATTAGCTTATACCCCAGTGGCAGATGGTGTATCACCTTCAGCTGGTAAAGATGTTAATGGCCCTACAGCAGCAGCTAATTCTGTAGCTAGACTTGACCATGGAATAGCATCTAATGGAACGTTATTTAATCAAAAATTCCATCCATCAGTTTTAGCTGGAAGAACAGGCCTTGAGGCTTTTGTTAACTTTATTAGAGGGTATTTTGACCAAAAGGGAAGTCATATTCAATTTAATGTAGTAAGTAGAGAAACATTAATTGAAGCTCAAAAATATCCAGAAAAATATAAGACTTTAGTAGTTCGTGTTGCTGGATATAGTGCATTATTTACGTCACTATCTAGGTCATTACAAGATGACATAATTAACCGTACAGAACAAAGAGGTTTCTAGAAGGGTGAGATATAATATGAGTAATTTAGATGTAAAGGGAAGAATTTTTGATATACAAAAGTTCTCAATACATGATGGTCCAGGAATTAGAACAATAGTATTTTTAAAGGGATGTATTTTAAGGTGCCAATGGTGCTGTAATCCAGAATCTCAAAGATTTGATATTGAGAATATGATTGTAGCTGGAAAGAATAAGATTATAGGACAGGATGTAACTGTAAGAGAGGTATTAGAAAAAATAAAGCAAGATAGAGCATATTATAAACGTTCTGGTGGAGGGATAACTTTATCAGGAGGAGAGTGTATGTGTCAGCCTGAATTTGCAAAAGCTTTACTTCACGAGTGTAATGAGATTGGAATTTCTACTGCAATAGAAACCACAGCAGCAGTAGATTCTGATATAGTAAAATATATAATTTCAGAAGTTGATACTGTTCTGATGGATATTAAGCATACTAATTCAGAAAAGCATAAGAAGTTTACTGGAAGAGATAATAAGGTTATTTTAGAAAATGCTAAAATAATTGCAGAGTCAGACTCTGATTTAATTATAAGAGTTCCTGTAATTCCAACATTCAATCATACTAAGGAAGAAATAAGAGATATTGCAAGATTTGCAAAAACATTAAAAGGAGTAACTAGATTACACCTACTTCCTTATCATCGAATGGGTCAAGATAAGTACACAGGATTAGATAGAAATTATATACTTGACGGAGTAGAAACCTTAAGTAGTGACTATATGGATATGCTTTTAGAAGTAGTATTAAACGAAGGTCTTAAAGGACAAATTGGAGGATAGGCTCTAGTTAATAAATTAAAAGTTAAAATATAAAGTCAGCATAGAGATATGAGATTATATTTATGTAATCATATCAATAATGCTGACTTATTTGTTTAAATTAAAATAGTAAAAATATATTTAATAATTAAGATATAGTTATAGAAATCATGTTAAAGAAATTATATTTGCATCTTGTATATACTTATCTATTATTGTTTTGCTCAAGTTAAAATGGCTGATACATTTATCAAGAATAGTAGCATCGCTTGTAACTACGTTATTTAATTTTTCTAAAATAACGTCAGCGTTATTTACTAATTCTACACTTGTATTAAGATTATATTTTTCAGCATATTCAAAAATTTTAATTTTAAGATTTCCTGAATTAGACACAGGAGAATCTAAATATATATTAATGCTTTCAATATTTATAGACTTTAAGAAATTAAATATATAGTCTAAGGTTATATCAGTTTTATCAATAAGTTTATAAGTGCCTCTAAGGCCAGCTAAATCTCTTACTAATCCATCATCACCTATTATTAAGGTCCCTCCGGATAATGCAACTTCTAAATTAATTATTAAATTAAATCCATCTATATTAAGAGATTGTCCTTTTATATCATTAATACTAATTTCTTTAGATTTTCTCAGTAGTTCATTTGCAGAACTACAAGTAGCACGCTTTAAAGCATCTCTTTGCCTAGTAGAAAATTGATATCTACTTCCAACAAAGTTTATTATAGATTCAAGTTTATAATCTCTATTAAGTAGCCACTTTATTTCTTCGTGAGCTTTTCGTAGTCTAATAAGTTCTTTTTCAGAAAACCATCTTTTATCATTTAAATCAAAACCTCTTTTTGATATTTTATTCAAATCAAATTCACCAACTTACAATAATTAATTATATAGTTGTAGTGTATACATAAAACTGATTAAGAATGTAAAAATATCAATATTCAAAATAGAAAGTAAGAAATAATATAAAGATAATAATATCAGTATTCATTAAAATATTGTAGAATAATATATCAGTTATTTAAAGGATTTATAAAGTTTTAGGATTAATTTACGAAAATTATACAAATGTGTCTTGGAAAACGTTTGTATTAAAAGTATTAAGTAAATTATTAAAAAAATAATGTAATACGAAAATCATTGATAGATTAAAAAAAACTAATGGAAATTATTGACAAATATTAAATAAACTCATTATAATAATATATAATAAACAACGGGGTTAAGACTTAAACAAAAGACTATAACCTCGTTTTGTTTTTTATAAAAATTAATAAGGGGGCAAAAGGATGAAAAAGATTAAACAATTATTATCCTTGGTACTTGTTTCTGCATTGTCATTGGGGCTGATATCATGTGGAAATAGTAGTACATCATCAGGCGGAACTTCATCTGGAGATTCTAATCAATCAGCATCTACAGATGGAGCTGCTAGCCAAAGTAGTGATAGTTTAAAGGTTCATATCGATGTTGAAGTAGCATCAATGGACCCACAAATTGCAACAGATGGAACTTCATTTGAAGTTTTAGCTGCAGTAACTGAAGGGTTATTCTCTGTAGATGAAGCAGGGTCACCTATTAAGGCGTTAGCAGACACTGTTGAAAAGAGTGAAGATGGATTAAAGTATACAATTACTTTAAAAGACGCAAAATGGACAAATGGAACCCCTGTAACTGCAAATGATTTTGTATTTGCATGGAAGCGTCTTGTAGATCCTAATGTTGCAAGTGAATATGCATTTATAGTAGGAATTGCAGGTATAAAAAATGCTGATGCAATTGCATCTGGGGAAATGGATTTAGACGAATTAGGAGTTGTGGCTAAAGATGATAAGACTTTAGAAATTGAATTGGATACCCCAGTTCCATTCTTTGAAAGCTTAATGTCTTTCCCTTCATTTTTACCAGTAAATGAAGAGTTCTTTAATCAATGTGGTGATAGTTTTGCAACAAGTCCAGATACTATTCTTTGTAATGGACCATTTAAAGTTACTTCATATGAACCAGCAGCAACAACAATAGAGTTAGTTAAAAATGAAGATTATTGGGATGCTGATGCAGTTAGTCTTTCTGGTATTAAATATCAAGTAATTAAGGATGCACAACAAACTATGCTTGCTTACCAAAACGGAGATTTAGATGTAGCTACACTTTCTGGTGAACAAGTAGAGCAATTCCAAGGAGACTCTGAGTTTAACAACATAATGGCTGGATACCTTTGGTATATATCTCCTAACCAAACTGTCGCTGGATTAGAAAATGAAAATTTAAGAAAAGCATTAGCTATGTCTTTTGATAAAGATGCGATAGTAAATAATATATTAAAAGATGGTTCTATAGTAGCAGATTTTGCAGTACCAACATTATTAGCAACAGGACCAGATGGTAAGGACTTTAGAGACGGAACTCCTACTTATCTTTCTTGTGATAAAGTAAAAGCTTTAGAATATTTTGAAAAGGCTAAAGAAGAATTAGGTAAAGATTCATTTACTTATACAATGATAGTTGAAGATACAGAATCAGCTCAAAATGTAGCACAATTTATTCAAGCAGAAATTCAAACTACACTTCCAGGTGTTACTATAAATCTTGAAGTTATGCCTAAGAAGAACAGAGTTGAAAGAATGCAAGAAGGTACATTTGAATTAGGATTAACTAGATGGGGACCTGACTATGCAGACCCAATGACTTACTTAGATATGTGGACTACAGATAGTGCTAACAACTATGGTTTCTGGTCAAATCCAGATTATGATGCAGTAATTCAATCAGCTAAAAAAGGTGAATTAGCATTAGATGTTGAAAAGAGATGGGAAGCACTTAAAGAAGCTGAAGCTGTAGTAATGGATGAAGCAGTTATATTCCCAGTTTACCAAAAAGGTAATGCTGTAATGATTAAGAGTAATGTTTCAGGAATTGAGTTCCACTCAGTAGGTATTAATAGAGTATTTAAGAATGCTACTAAAAATTAAGATGTATTAACAAATGTTACAGTGGTCTAAGTTTAGCCACTGTAATATTGTTTAAAGGAGGCAAACACGATGAAAAAATATTTGTTTAAGAGAATATGTATCGCGGTGTTAACTCTATTAGCCATCCTTTTAGTATTATTTTTAATGCTAGAATTTATGCCAGGCTCTCCATTTAATGATGAAAAATTAACAGCAGATCAAATAGCTATATTAAATGCGAAATATGGATTAGATCAGCCTATATATATAAGATTTTTCAATTATGTGAAGAACATGATTACTGGTGACTTTGGAGTTTCATACACAATAGCTAAAAATACACCTATATCAACTTTACTTAAAACAAGATTGCCTATTTCTCTAAAAATAGGAGGACAAGCAGTTCTTTTAGGAACTATAGTAGGATTGATTTTAGGTATAACAGAAGCACTAAATCATAATAAAATTTGGGATACAATAACAACAATAATCTCAGTTTTAGGTGTTAGCTTACCATCATATGTATTTGCTTTAGCACTTTCATATTCTTTAGGATTTAAATTAAAATGGTTTCCACTTCTTTATTCTACCGGAACACCATTTAAATCTTCTATATTACCGACAATTGCTTTATGTATGTTTACAGTAGCTACAATAGCTAGATTTACAAGGACAGAGATGCTAGAGGTAATAGATTCAGATTATATACTTTTAGCTGAAAGTAAGGGGATAAAAGGAGCAAAATTAATAGTTAGACATGAATTAAGAAATGCATTAATTCCAATAATAACAGTTTTAGCACCACTTGTTGTAGGTCTTATGACAGGTAGTTTAGTTATAGAGAAGATATTTTCTATTCCTGGAATAGGAAGCCTTTTAGTTACAGCTATACAATCAAATGATTATAACGTAATTATGGCTTTAGCATTTATTTATAGTGCAATGTATATAGGAATAATGCTTATAGTTGATATATTATACGGAGTAATTGACCCAAGAATAAGATTAGCAAAGGAGGATAACCATGAGTAATGTAGTTGCAAGAGATATAGAATTAGATTTTTTAGACGATGATTTTGAATTAGTTGGTTCAGAAAATGTAGCTACTATTGATACTACCTATGCTAGTCAACCTTATTGGAAAGATGTATTGAGTAGATTTGTTAAAAATAAAGGTGCAATAATCGGATTAATATGTATAGTTTTAATAATATTTATGGCTGTAATTGGAGTTGGATTAAATGAACATACTTATGACTCTCAAATAATAGCTCATCAAAATTTAGCACCAAGAATTCCAGGGTTAGAGAAGTTGGGGATATTTGATGGTAGTGAAAAGATGACAACATCATCAGGGGTAGTAGAAGTTAATAAATATGTATCAGCAAATGGTAGTGTTACAGGACTTGAAGATACTTATTACTGGTTTGGAACTGATGTTTTAGGTAGAGATATATTTACTAGGACATGGATGGGAACAAGGATATCTTTATATATAGCATTAGTTGCAGTTTTAATAGATATGCTTTTTGGTCTAAGCTATGGACTTATTTCAGGTTATTTTGGTGGAGCTATTGATAATGCAATGCAAAGATTTGCTGAAATATTAAATGGGATACCTAATCTTGTAATAGTTACTTTGCTTATAATTGTACTGAAGCCTGGACTTTTAACAATTACATTTTCTCTTATGATTACGGGATGGATTGGTATGAGTCGTATAGCTAGAGCACAAGTTTTAAAATTAAAAGAACAGGAATTTATATTAGCATCAAGAACTTTAGGAGCAAGAAATTTCTTTATAATTTTTAAAGAGATATTACCTAATATTTTTGGTCAAATAATTACAAATACAATGTTCTCAATTCCAAATGCAATATTTACAGAAGCATTTTTGGCATTTATAGGACTTGGAGTTCCAGCACCTATGGCATCTTTAGGTTCACTTATAAGTGAAGCATTTAAGTCATTTACAACACATCCTTATATGATAATACCACCAGTAGTAGTTTTAGCACTATTAATGCTTAGCTTTAATATGCTAGCAGATGGACTTCGTGATGCTTTCGACCCTAAGATGAAGGAAATGTAGGAGGTGGATGTAGATGAGAGAAAAAGTATTAGAAATTAGAGATTTATCCATATCTTTTACAACATCACAAGGTAAGGTAAATGCAATTAGAGGAGTAGAGCTTGATTTATATAGAGGTGAAACATTAGCTATAGTAGGTGAAAGTGGTAGTGGTAAGTCAGTTACAATGAAATCTGTTATGGGCATATTAAGCAATAATGGAGAAATAAATTCTGGTACTGTTAATTTTACTTATTATAGGGATGATGAAAAGATAGATGTAGATTTATTAAAACTATCTAAAAAAGAAATGAGAGATAGAATTAATGGGAAGAGGGTAGCGATGATATTCCAAGACCCTATGACATCTCTAAACCCTACGATGACAATCGGAAAACAAATAATGGAGGGAATGATTTATCACTATAAAAAGTCTAAGAAGGAAGCTTATGATAGAGCTGTAGAGCTATTAAAGCTTGTTGGGATAAATGATGCTGAAAAGCGTATGAAAAACTATCCTCATCAGCTTTCAGGAGGAATGAGACAAAGAGTTGTTATAGCTATAGCACTTGCTTGTAACCCAGACCTTTTAATATGTGATGAGCCAACGACAGCTTTAGACGTTACTATTCAAGCTAAAATATTAGAGCTTATAAAAGACATTCAAAGAAAGATGAATCTATCAGTAATATATATAACTCATGATTTAGGAGTTGTGGCAAAGGTTGCAGATTATGTAGCAGTAATGTATGCAGGTAAAATAGTTGAAAAAGGTAAGGTAGATGAAATATTTTATGAGCCAAAGCACCCATACACTTGGGGACTTTTATCAGCAATGCCGGATTTAGATACAGATGACAATAAGCTGTACACAATACCAGGAAGTCCACCGAATCTTTTAATGCCTGTTAAAGGTGATGCCTTTGCACCAAGAAATATGTATGCATTAAAAATAGACTATAGATTAGAGCCTCCTATGTTTAAAGTTTCAGACACTCATTATGCAGCAACTTGGTTGCTTCACGAAAAAGCACCAAAAATAGATATGCCAGAAGAGCTTAAGTTAAAGATAGATAGAATGTTAAAGGAGGCGGACCTGTATGGAAGAGAAGAAGCCTTTGCTAAAGGTTGAAAATTTAAAGCAGTATTTTAAAGTAAATAAAAAGTTTATGGTAAGAGCTGTTAATGGAGTTTCCTTTAATATTTATCAAGGAGAGACTTATGGACTTGTTGGTGAATCAGGAAGTGGTAAGTCTACTATTGGAAGGTCTATTATTCGTTTATATAATCCTACAGGAGGAAAGATAACTTTTGATGGAGTTGATGTAACAGGAAAACTCTCTAAAAAAGAAGAAAAGCATCTTAGGACAAATATGCAGATGATTTTCCAAGACCCTATGGCATGTTTAAACCCTCGTAAGAAGGTTTTAGATATAATAGCTCAAGGTCTAGACATTCATGGATTATGTAAAGATAAAAAAGAAAGAGAAGAAAAAGTATATAAAATATTAGAAAAAGTAGGATTATCAAGAGAGCACGCAAGTAGATATCCACATCAATTTTCAGGAGGACAAAGACAGCGTATAGGAATAGCAAGAGCTCTTATTATGAATCCAAAACTTATAATTGCAGATGAAGCTATAAGTGCATTAGATGTATCAATTCAAGCTCAAGTTGTAAACCTAATGAAGGATATACAAGAAGAAACAAATATAGCATTTTTATTTATAGCTCATGATTTATCAATGGTTAAATATATCTCCGATAGAATTGGTGTTTTACATTTAGGAAATCTATTAGAAACAGGAACTACAGAAGAGATATTTTCAAATCCAATACATCCATATACAAAATCTTTAATATCAGCTATTCCACATCCTAATCCTATAGTAGAAAAAGTGAGAATAGCAGAAGAGTATTGTTATGAGACTAGTGGAATAGATTATAGTAAAGGTAAAGAACAACATGTAGGAGGAACTCATTACGTTCTTGCTACCGATGAAGAATTTAAAAGTTGGGTAAGTAATTGAAGATAGTTTTGTTTTATTATGCTAACAGATACCTCCTTAATAATATATAGCTACCTCAAAACAGTTAAACAATAGTTATTTTAATAAAAATTTTATTGTTAAAATTGTTTTAAGGTAGCATTTTTTTTAGAAATTTTTTGTAATTTTGCTATAACATAATAATTTGATGATTAGCAGGGAAATATATTTAGTGTTTAGTAATATCAGTAGTATTTTTATGAAAAAAAATAAATTGTTATATTATAGGAGGCACTATTATGAAAAAGTATTTATTAGTTCTTTTATTGTTTACTAGTTTTATGGTTAAACCAGTATATGCTTTAGAAAAGACAGAAGTTAACAATGATTATGTTATGGAAGAAAGTAGGTATAGTGAGTTTGATAATGAATCTGAAAGAATAATAAAGAGAATGGAAAAAACTATGCAAGTATTACCTATTACTGAAAACATTGATTATAATTTTATTAATGAGATGATAGCATTACATACTGAAGAAATACAGCTTTCTACTATTATTCAAGGATATACTGATAATCCTGAAGTACTTGAATATGCAAATGATTTATTATCTGCTGAAAATGGTGAATTAAGAGAAATGAGAATCATAAAAAAAGATTTAGCTAAAGATATGAATAAACCTACTAAAGGAAACGAGGCATACGTTAAAGAGTTCAATAGTTTACTTAAAGGTAGATTTAATAATTTATATGCTTATGAAAGATATGAAGATCCAGCTAAGAATTATTTAAATATAATGAATTTAAATAATGAAGCAGATATAGCGTTAGCAAATACTTACTTAAAATATTCTGATAATGAAGTAGTTAAGAAAGTAGCTGAAAATATTATAAATGTTAAGAAAGAACAAATAAGTAAAGCTAAAGAATTATTAGCAGGAATTAAATAATATTAAAATACCATATATTCATACAATTTAAAATGTACCCTATATAGTTAATCATAATAATTTTATATGGGAATGCAATTAAAAAAAGATAATTTATGTATTGAACATGAATCATCTTCTTTTATTAGGATATTCTTTTTCAATTTTATGATTATAAAGTAAAATAAATAGCAATTATGATAGATAAGTCGGCATATTATGCCGACTTATAGTGCTATATCCAATTAATATTGGCAGTTTTTCTTGGGGCAGTTCTTTGATATTTAACATCAGGGTATCCAATTACTAAACATGAAATTATTAATTTACTATCTTCTATTCCAAGTAAATCTAGTATTTCTTTATTATCTTGAGCAGCAATTTGTAGGAAGCCACTAAAGAAGGTTCCAAGACCTAATGCATCAGTCATAAGTTCCATATTTGAAGATGCTAAACCACCATTTAGTGGATTTGGTGAAGTAACAAATATTGAAAGGGGAGCATTAAAGAATAGTCTATCATTTTTTATTGGGTCCTTCTTGAATTCATTATAACTATATAGCCACATATTAGCATATCTCTTAAGGTGTTCTGTTTCAGGTGTTAAATTTGCTAATATATATTCACCTTTTCTTTTTAAGCTTTCATAAGCTAATTCTTTAAGTTTATTTAGTTTTTCAGTAACTACTATATAAGAAACGTCTTGGCTATTAGTTGCAGTTTGAGTATATCTTCCAGCTTCGATAATTTTCATTATCTTTTCCTTTTCAACTTCTTTATTTTTAAATCTTCTAACGCTTCTTCTGAATTTAATAAAGTTTAAGAGATTATCAGCGTCTACAGAAAAGGTTTCTTTGTCATAAGGTATTACCTCGTTCATGTTATAATCATCTGTTGAAACAGCATCTACGGGACATATTGCTATACAGTGTCCACATTTAATACAACCTTCATTATTAATATCTGCTTTTCCATCTTTTAATGAAATTACACGAGCAGGGCAATCCTTAATACATTGCATACAAGCTATACACTTGTGTCTATCTACTTTAAACATTTGAAAACACTCCTTTGATTTTATTATGTGCCTATTAAATTGATAGTCAGCGAGAAAATATATTTAGTGTGTAGTAATATTAAAAGTATTTTGTGCAAATAATTAAATTATTATGTTAAATTAGGTATGATTATGAAAAAATTCTTATTAGTTATTCTGCTAATAAGAATTTAATTTAATCTATGGTAACTATTAATAAAGTTAATAATATCTCTATTATTTCTTAAGATAATAGTCTTTTCTTTATAATAAATTAAATAGGTTGAAAAAGTTGATATTATGATAAAGATTTTTCAAAAAAGTTATAAATATGTATAGAAAAATGAAAAAATAATTCTTTAGATTCCAAAAATATTTATTTTATTTTTATATTAATTATAATTTCTCTTGTAGAGATAGATAAAGAAAAATTATTTTATTAAAGGTAAAAAGCACATACTAATAAATATTTTGATATAATTCCTCAAAATATTTATATATAAGATAATTTCTTTATCTATCAATTGTAATAATTAGTAATGGAAGGAATGGAGAATATTATGAGTATAAAAGTAATAATAATGGACGTAGATGGAACATTAACTAATAGTAAAAAGGTAATTACAGAAAAAACTAAAGAAACTTTACTTAAAGCACAAGAAGCAGGAGCAAAATTAATACTAGCATCAGGGAGACCTACATCAGGATTAATGGATTTTGCTAAAGAATTAAAAATGGATAAATATAACGGTCTTTTAGTTTCTTTTAATGGAGCAAAGGTGGTAGATTGTGAGACTAATGAAGTTTTATTCAATCAAACTATGACAGTAGAAGAGGGACAAGCTGTTCTTGAGCATATGAAAAATTTTAAAGTTAAGCCTATGATTGATAAAGGCGACTATATGTATGTTAATGATGTTTTTGATAATGAGATAGAGGTTAATGGTAAACCATTTAATATAATTCAATACGAGTCTCGTGGAGGAAAGTTTAAATTATGTGAAAAAGCTGATTTAGCAGCATTTGCTGATTATCCACTAAATAAAATTTTAACTGCAGGAGAGGCAGATTATTTAGCAGAAAATTATAAAGCTATGATGGAGCCTTTTAAGGATAAATTAAGTTGTATGTTTACAGCACCATTCTATTTTGAATTTACTGCTAATGGAATTGATAAAGCTAAAGCTTTAGATACAGTCCTAATTCCAATGGGATATAAAAGAGAAGAAATGATTGCTTTTGGAGATGGGCATAACGATGCATCAATGGTTAAATATGCAGGAATCGGAGTTGCTATGGCAAATGCTGTAGAAGACTTAAAAGCTATAGCAGATGAAATAACTTCATCAAATGAAGAAGATGGAATAGCAGTATCATTACATGAGCATATGCCAGAACTTTGCATGGTTAATAGCTAATACTGTAGAGTTAAGAATAAGATAAGTGCAAATGAAATAAAGTGCGAAGCACTTTGGTGAAAGGTTTGACTTCGTCAAAGGGGAAAAGTCAGCTAAAGCTGAGGAGAAAATATTGCCTATGGCAATAGGGAAAAGATCTCTAATGAGATAAAATGCTTTTCTCTGCTACTTATAGTAGCATTTTCCTCTTAACGTAGTTAACTTTTCCTCGCTACGTAGTAGCCTTTCACTTCGACAGAGTCGGCTTTTCACTAGCGAGTCTTAGCTCGCACTTTATTTAACTTTCTATCAGTTTTTTATAATAATTTAATTTTTTTCTAAGTTTTTATCATAGTCAGTTTTGAAGTAGCACGCAAATAGTATATCTAATATATAAAGCAATGATAATCTAGTTGATAAAGATGATATTTTATTATAATGATTTTCGTTAGAACATAGATATAACTGATAATCGGCATATTCCTTAATTGGGCTATCTTCTGTCGATGATATCAATAATATTGGTGTTTTATTTCCTTTTAGAGTCTTAATAATCTTATTAACTAAAAGACCTCTACCACCAAATGAAATTACTATAGCTAGGTGATTTTCATCACTACATGAAGCGACTAATCTTTGGTTATATTCTTCTTCTGGCACATTTATTGTAATACCTATTTCTTGCATTTGAAATTTAAAGTTTTCAGCAAAAAATATATTACCTGCAGAAGTATAAACATCAATTTGTTTTGCTTTTTTCATGGCATTAACAGAAAGTCTTAATTGTTCTAGATTGAATAGATTAAATGTTGATAATAATGTTTGATCATAATCTTCTCTTATCTTTGTAAGTATTTCATAGTGGCTTTGGTTCTGTTTAACAGGAAAGTCAAAATCAAAATCTTTATTTTCTTTTAGATAGCTATTTATTGAGCCAGACATTTTAACTTTAAGGTCTGATAAACCTGATAGATTAAATTTTTGGCATAGACGATATAAAGTTGTTGTAGAAACAAAGCATTCTTTGCAAATTTGCTCAGAGCTCATATTTAAAAAAGCATTAGGATTATCTAAGATAAAATCAACTATTTGCTTTTCGTTATTAGTTAAGTTTTTTGTGTTTCTTAATTGAGTAAAAATATTCATGAGATACCTCTTAAGCTTTATTAGTATTATTTTTTCTATACTGAGAAGGAGTACATCCTAGGTGTTTATGAAATATCTCAGTAAAGTAACTTGAACTATTAAAACCACATTTAAGTGCTATTTCTGTAATTGTATATGAAGTATTATTAAGTAATTTAATACTTTTATTTATACGATATTCTATAAGATAAGAAATAGGAGATTTATTTAATGTTGATTGAAAAATTTCGCAACAATTGCTACGGCATACATTTCCTGATGATGCAATTTCTTTTAATGTAATTTTATTTTTATAATTTCTCTGAATATATCCAACCATATTATGTAGAGAGTCTAAGTTCTTATCATAATAAGCTTCTTGAGAGCTTTTAGAGTTTTTAACGTTATGATAAAGACAATAGAAGATTGAATATAAATTAGCCATAACTTGCAACTCGAAACCATCTTTTTTATCAGAACAAAATTCATGAATTTTAGTTAGTTTCTCTATAAAATCTTTTTGCCATCCAATAGATGAATCAAATATAAAAAAAGGATGTGAAGTATCAGTGCATATTGGAATTATATATGAGTTTTTTATACTCTCTATATCTGAAAGAATTAATGGGTTGAATATTATACAAATAAAATCACAGTCAGAACCATCACATGAATATCCATAATGCATTTGTGCAGAATTTACAAAGATAGCTTGCCCTTTTTTCAATTCATAGCTTTTTCCGTTAATGGAGTATGACATTTTGCCTTCTAAAATTACTATGAATTCTATATCATCATGCCAATGGTTAGGGGCAGCCATATTAGGATATTCTGAAAGTAGTGATTGTTTTGAAAGGATTGGAAATCCTTCAAAGTTATAAGAGATAACTTCTGAATTATCATTTAATAATTTCATTTCAATCATATAAACCTCCGATAAATAATAAAAAATACGATTGTTATAAAATATTAGTTAATTTTTATATTATATATCTATTATATGGAATATTATTATAATGTAAACAATGTTATAAAAAATAGATGAGAACAAGGGAGATTATATATGTTAACGGTATTATTAGTAATTATTTATATTGCCTTTATTAGTTTAGGCCTACCAGATGCAATATTAGGATCAGCTTGGCCAACATTGCATCAAGATTTAGGAGTACCTATGTCCTATGCTGGAGTAGTTACTATGATAGTTGCTGGAGGAACTATAGTTTCAAGCTTTTTTAGTGGAAAGGTTATTAAAAAGTTTGGAACAGGGAAAGTAACTACATTTAGTGTATTTCTAACAGCAGCAGCTCTTTTAGGAATTTATTTTTCACCTAGTTTTATATGGATATGTATACTTGGAATACCACTAGGATTAGGAGCAGGAGCAGTAGATTCAGCATTAAATAACTTTGTAGCACTACGTTATGAAGCAAAGCATATGAACTGGCTTCATTGTTTCTGGGGAATAGGGGCTACAGCTGGACCATTCATCATGTCATTATATTTGTTAAAAGAAAATGGATGGAGATTAGGGTATCTAACTATAGGAATTATTCAAGCAGTATTAGTTATATGTTTATTTGCATCATTGCCATTATGGAAAAAGTTTGAGGTAAAGGATAATGATGATGAAGATACTCATGTAGAAGTAAAGGTATCTACTTTAATAAAATTACCAGGAGCAAAACCAGCTCTTATATCATTTTTCTGCTATTGTGCAATAGAATTAACAACAGGATTATGGGCGAGTTCATTTCTTGTTGTTAATAATGGATTATCAGCAGAGAAGGCTGCAAAATGGGTATCATTATATTACTTAGGAATTACAGTCGGAAGATTTTTATCAGGTTTTCTTGCTATTAAGCTAAATAATAAGCAAATGATAAGAATTGGACAAGTTATATGTATTATTGGAGCTGTTTTACTTATGATGCCATTTTCTAATAGTCTACAATTATGTGGATTAATATTAATAGGACTTGGATGTGCACCAATATATCCTGCTATGCTCCATGAAACTCCTAATAGATTTGGCAAAGAATTATCTCAAGGAATAATGGGAATTCAAATGGCTACAGCTTATGTAGGAAGTACATTTGTACCGCCGATATTTGGATTTTTATCTGGAGTTTTAGGGTTTAACATTTTACCATATTTCTTAATAATATTGATGATACTTATGTTAGCTACATCAGAAAGAGTTAGTAAAGTATGTAGATGTAGCGAAAATATACAAGAAGTATAAGGGGAGAAATTATGAGTTATATAGACTTACACATGCATTCAAATTATAGTAATGATGGGGAGTTTTCTCCACAAAAAATAGCAGAACTATGCTTAGAAAAGGGAGTAAAGTATTTTGCAATAGCAGACCATAATTCAACAAAAGGTGTAGCTGAAGCTAAAGAATATTGTGATGATAAAGATATTACAATAATTCCTGCAATAGAATTAGATTGTACTATTGATGGAGTGAATCTTCATCTTTTGGGATATAACGTAGATTACAAAAGTGATGATTTTGAAAGAATAGAAGAAAACATAATAGCTCAAGAGCAAGTAGCATCTAAAGAGCGTATGAGATTAGTTAGAGAGCTAGGGATAAATTTTGAAGATTCAGTAATAGATAGCCTGTCCAAAAACGGAGTAGTTAATGGAGAAATGATTGCTGAAGCTGCAATGCTTTTTGATAAAAATAAAGAAAATAAATTACTTAATCCATACTATGAAGGTGGACTGAGAAGTGATAATCCTTATGTTAATTTTTATTGGGATTACTGTTCACAAGGAAAACCTGCATATGCTGAAGTAAAATTTATTTCTCTGAAAGAAGCTATCAAAGTGGTAGAAGATAACGGAGGAATTCCTGTACTTGCTCATCCAGGCAATAATGTAAAAGAAAATAAAGATTTATTAGAAAAAATTATTAAAGCAGGAGTTAAAGGATTAGAGGTTTATAGTAGTTATCATAATGAAAAGCAAACAGCTTTTTATAAAGATTTTGCAATAAATAATAATTTGATTATGACATGTGGAAGTGATTTTCATGGTAAGACAAAACCAAGTATAAGTATTGGTGGAATAAGCTGTGAAGATAATGAAGAAAAAATAATAAATGAATTAAGTAAAAAATTCAAATTATAAAGCATACTAATTATATTTTTTTCATTTTAAAACTGTGTAGTTAATAAAAACTATGCAGTTTTTATTTATTACCAAAATTATGTAGTATAATATAAATAAAGTTGTCATGAGAAGTGATAAAGTGGGTGAATCTTATTTACGGGAAGCTTATGTGGAATTGGAGTAATAGGAGTTCTTGTTAATACATATTTTTTATTAAATAAAGTATATATTAATATGTTTTGATTGGGGGGAATTTTTTGAAAGAATTATCAAGTGGACAAAAAAGAATACTATGTTTTTGTGGTCTAGGAATAATGTTTATTTTAATGGGAAACAGTAATAACTCGCCAGAGGTATTTATTCAAAGAATATTTAAGCCTATTAGTGGAGAGAATTGGGTATTTTATTATTCAGGTTTTATAGTTATTGGAGGAATTTATTATTGTTTATATAAGCTTAATGAAATTAAAGAAAATAGATTAATTAGGACTCCCATTAGAAGATTTATTTCAACTATTGTATTAATGAGTATTTTTCCTACGCTTTGGACAAACTGTACACAAGTTTATAAAGGATTTTATAAAGATTTAAATGCAATATATCTTGATAGAGAAATTAGTTATATGAATTTTAATAAAGGTAATGGAATAATAAGTATAGATGGAAGGTTATACATAAAAAATTGCAACAATGAAACCCAAGAATTTTACATAAAAATTAAGACACCATCATCAATAAAGTCAGATATAAAAGAAGACTATATAACTTTACCTGAAAAATATATAGTACATCCAAAAGAGAATAAAACCATATATGTAAGTCAAGAATTACTAAGAACAGAAGAAAGTAATAATTCTACGTATATGATAAAGGGATTTGAATATATATTATTTAATGATAATGATGAAACTATTTTTGAGGGTTCAGTATCTGACTATAAATATGATGTTAGATAATTATATTATTAAAGTAAGTTTGTATGGAGAAAAATTATGGAGGAAAAATTAAAGTCAGTATGTTGGTTTTTTGCTGGTGTACTGTGCTATTTTATAGTAAGTAAAATAATAGAATTATATTGTATAATTAAATAAAAATAAAATAAAAGGGCATTGTATTGTAGATATGATGATAAAAGGAGTGTAGATTATGATTGAATATAAATTTGATACTCAATTATTAATAGAGGGGAATAACCTTTCAGAAGATGAAATCAACGATTATATTACAGCAAATATTGAAGGAGATTGTTTACTTGCTGTTGGTGATGATGAATTAATTAAGATTCATTTCCATACTAATACACCATGGAAGTTACTTGAATACTGTGCTTCATTAGGTGAAATATTTGATGTTGTTGTTGAAAATATGGAGCGACAAGCAAAAGGACTTAAGGGATAAAATAAATATATTGATTAATAACTAACTAACTGTATAGAAATTTATTCTATGCAGTTTTTATATTTACTATAGATTTATATCAAAATTAATTTTTTAATCTAATTTTAATCTTTCTTATATTTAAGATTAATTTTCCAAAAGTAGTATATAACCATAGTAAGAAACGGAAGCTCATTACTAATATATATTTGTAGGAGCAACTTAATTTTTGGAGGTTATATATTATGGAAAGAAATGAAATGATCGAAGTATTAATGAGAAAAGCTAATGTAAGTAGAGAAGAAGCACAAGAGGTTTTAGAAATATGTAATTGGGACCTTTTAGATGCAATAATTTACCTAGAGAGAAGAGGAAAAGTAGAAAATAATGAAACTACTACAATAATCGAAGTAAAGGAAGAAGAGCAAGAGAAAAAGGAAGATAATAAAAAGTATGAAGAGAAGTTTGGTGGTATTGGTGAAGTTATCGGAAGAATGTTCAAATTCTTAGGTAAGTTTATAAAAAAGGGAAATGAAAATTTCTTTGAAATAAGAAAAGCTAATGAAAAACCAATAAGAATATCATTAACAATATCATTACTTTTATTAATATTCTTATCAGTGCCAACTATAGTATTATTAGTAGTAGGATTATTCTGTGGATATAAGTATTCAATATCAGGTCCAAGCATGAATTATGATGGAGTAAATACTGTTTTTGAAGAAGTATCAAAGTCAGCAGATACTATCAAAAAGGATTTTAAAGAAGGTTATGATAGTTAATATTTAAGAGTAAAAGAGTTGTGTTATACGACTCTTTTTTTATATATGAAATAATAATGTAATAGTAACTTTTGGAGGGATTTTCACGAAAGGAAGTATATCAGTTCATAATTTTTGAAAAGTAATATAAGACCGTGCGCTCAGAAGGTCATAATATAATATATTTTAGCCTTCGTGTTTATAAATAAATATTGCTGGTATATAATAAAAATAAGAAATATATGTAGTAAAGGATAGATTATTTATAAAATATATAGGTAGGAAAATATGAAAATAGATGTGGAATATTGCATTGAGAGTAATTTAAGAAGTGAAATAATTAAAGTTAAAAATGTTTGTATGGAGATATTAAATAACCCAGAAGTATATTTATTTGGTTCAATATCAAAAGGAATGTATAAAAAAAATAGTGATATAGATATACTGATTCTAATATCTGAAAATAAAGATTTAAAAGAATTACGTAATTTAAGACATAGCTTAGAGGATAAAATAGAAGAACTTAAGTTAAATCGTGACGTAGATATAAAATTATATAATAAGGATAGATATATTGAATTAACAAGAGACATAAGTTTTGAACAGGCTATATATAAAGATTTAATTGATATAAGGATGTGGTAATATGGTAAAAAGAGATATGTTTTACTTTGCAGATATTGATGAAAAATTTATAGATTCTACTAAAGATAGTATAGGGCTTGAAGATGGAGTTCTTGTACATTGTCAACAATGTATAGAGAAAAATTTAAAAGCAATAATACAAAAAAAATATGGAATGATTTCAAGAGAACATAACCTAGTAAAATTATTAGAGGTATTATATCTACAAGACTATAGTGAATTAAAAAAGTATAAAAGTTTATGTAGAGATTTAAAGGATTTTTATTTCAGTAGAAGATATGCTTCAGATGATTATGAAGTTTTAACCCATGAAGAATATCTGGAATATATAGATAAGTTTTATGAATTATTAAATGAGATAAAAGTAATTAGACAAGAGTTAGAATAATAAACTAATAGTATTATGGGTAAAAGGGTGTGTAAATTTGAAAAAATACTTAGCTATACTTACGTTAACTATAGTAGTATCTATTATTACAGGTTGTACAAGTAATAATGTAACTAAGGTAACTTACCATGGTGAAAGCCTTAATTGGGAATCAACGATGATTTTTGATGAAGAGGATAAGCAGAGCTTAAATATTAAATATTTAGGTGAAGAGCAATTTCCTATAGATGTTTCTTTTAATGCAGAGTTCTTATCTGGAAATGGTAGTGGTGGTTATATGGAGTATGGAGAGTTAGCAAATGATGTATTTGGAGGATTCACCTTTGAGAATGATTATGATAAAAAGATACATGGTGATGTATCAAAGTATGGAAATAAAGATTCGTTAGAAGTTTTTATTAAGTGGAATGATAAAGAAGAAACTATTGTACTAAATAAGGTAGAAAAGTGATATGTTTTTATGAGGAATAAGTGTAAAGCTTGTTCCTTTATTTTTAGGTAAAATGATATATAGTAGACTTTAACATTATATGGGAAATTTATGGTATATGATATAATTAAGTGAGATTCTTCAAGATACCAAATCAGGGATTTGGACTTTCAGTTATGGAGGAGTGTTTGTGGACAAATTAAAATTAGTAGATAGATTAAGGGAGAAAGCTAATATAAGTTATGAAGAAGCTAAGATAGCTTTAGAAAATAGTAATTGGGATATATTAGAGGCTATGCTTTACTTAGAGAAGCATGGAAAAGTAAACAGTCCTTCTGTTAGTATATTTTATTCAAATGAGTATAGAGAGAGTTATACTGAACATGAGGAAACTCATAATAATGATGATAATATAAATAGTGATAACTCTAAAAGCAAAGATAATTTTGAAGGGATTTTTGAAGCGATATGCAAGGTTATAGACACTGGAAATAATATATTTCTTCAAGTTAAAAAAAGTAATAGAGTATTAGTAAAAATACCACTTACAGTTGTGGTTGTACTTTTATTTTTTGCATTTTGGGTGATAATACCTTTAATTATAGTAGCGTTATTCTTTGATATAGAAATTTCACTTTTTTCAAAAAGATTTGATACTGATAAAATAGATAAGGTTAATGAAGCTTTTAGATATTTATTAAAAGTAGCTCAAGATATAAAAAAGAAGTTTAAATAGAGAGGTTTATATATGGTTAAAATTTTAATTGTTGAAGATGAAGAAAAAATAGCTAGATTTATAGAGCTAGAATTAATGCACGAAGGTTATAAAGTGATAAAAGCAAACAATGGTAGAACGGGGCTTGAAATTGCTGAAAGTGGGGAAGCTGACCTTGTAATATTAGATGTTATGCTTCCAGAGATAAATGGACTTGAAGTATTAAGAAGGCTTAGAAGAGCTTCTGATGTTCCAGTAATAATGTTAACTGCAAGGGATGCTGTTATGGATAAAGTATCAGGACTTGATGCAGGAGCAGATGATTATGTAACAAAGCCTTTTGCAATAGAGGAACTACTTGCAAGAATAAGAACAGCTCTTAAAAAGAGAGTAGTTACTGTTAAAAAAGAAGATATATTAAGGTGTGGATTATTAACTTTAGATAAGATGAGACATAAGGTAACTTATGATAATACAGAGGTTGAATTAACTAATAGAGAATTTACTTTGCTTCAAATATTGATGGAAAATAAAAATATAGTTTTAACTAGAGATGTACTTATAGAAAAAGTATGTGGTTATGATTATGTTGGAGAAACTAATGTGATAGATGTTTATGTAAGATTTTTAAGAACAAAGATTGATGATGCTTTTAAGACTAAAATAATAACTACAGTACGTGGTGTAGGATATGTAATTAAAGATGAATAAAGTTAAGAAAAATAAAAATGTTACATCTATTGCAATAAAACTTAATGCCATATCTGTAAGAGATTTATTTTTGAAGTTTCTTATACTTAATGCATGTTTGATGTTTGTATTAATAGTTCTTTGGTGTATGGATTCTGAAAAGAGCTTTTTTGGAGAGGTAGTACAAAATGCACAAAGACATATTGATTTTTATCCTATAGAAACAGCTACCTACACAGTAATTTGGGACAATGGAAAAACCTTAGTTAAAGATGCCAGTAATTTTTTATATACTGTAAGAAAAATATTTATAGTATTAGTAATAATTCAGGGAATATTTTTAGTAGAAGAAATAATATTTGGTACAGCAAGAGTTAGGAAGAGATTAAAGCCACTTAATGATATAGCAGAAACTGCAAGCAGGCTTAGTAATATGGCTTTTGATGAAGAAAAATTCCACAGTCTTGAGGATGCTATAGCCAATATAAGTCCAGTAACATCAGATGAAAGAATACATATTGGAGATAGTGAGCTTCAAGGGTTAGAAGATGCAATAAATAAATTATTAGATAGAATGAGAGATTCTTATAGGCAACAAGCAAGGTTTGTTTCTGATGCATCTCATGAACTTAGAACTCCTATATCTGTAATTCAAGGCTATGCAAATATGTTAGACCGTTGGGGAAAAAATGATGAAGAAGTATTAGAAGAATCTATTACGGCAATAAAGTCTGAATCAGAAAATATGAAAAATCTAGTTGAGCAGCTATTATTCCTAGCTAGAGGTATTAATGGAAAAACTCAGCTTACAATAACAGAATTCTTACTTAATGATATGATAAGTGAAGTATTTGAAGAATCTAAAATGATAGATGAAAATCATATATATACTTACATTAATTCAGAAAATATAAGTATTAAAGGTGATATAGGATTACTAAAGCAGACAGCAAGAATATTAGTTGAAAATGCAGCTAAATATACAGAGTCTGGTGAAGAGATAATACTTAAAGTAGGAAGAAATCACAAAGGAGAACCTTATTTTTCTGTTCAAGATAATGGAATAGGAATAGATGCAGAGGATGTACCCCATATATTTGAACGTTTCTTTAGAGCTGATACAGCAAGAGTTAGGAAAAATGGAGGTACAGGTCTTGGGTTATCTATAGCAAAATGGATTATTGATAATCATAAGGGATACTTTAGTGTTTTAAGTAGAAAAGAAATAGGAACAAGAGTAACAGTATACTTACCACAAATGTATAGTTAAATTTAGAACTGTATAGAAGTAATTTCTATACAGTTTTGACTTTAAATTAATTTAGAGTAGAATTATATATAGGGATAAAATTAAAATTAAAAGGGGACTTATATTATGAAAAAGATTATTATTTCTTTATTAGTTTCTACAATGTTTTTAACTGCCTGTTCTTTAAAAGATTCTGATGGTAAATCAGGACAAAATAATAAAGCAGATAAAGAAATTACTGAAAATAGTAATGACACTAACGAGGAAAAAGACAGTACACAAAATACAGAAGATAATAAAGATAATAAAGATAATAATACAACTGGGAATTACGATAATGATTCTGATAATAATAGTTCAATTGAGTCTTCAAATAATACTTCTGGAGAAAGTCAATCACCTTCAGATAATAGTATAAATAAAGAGAATATTAGCGAGAAAGTTAAAGATTATATTATTAATGGACAAGGCGATAAGCCAGAGGCTGAAAAATATAAGTGGAGTACAAGATTTTTAAATGAAGTTAATATAGCAGCTTTGTATGATAATTATATAGCATCAGGTGGAAATTCAAGTGATATAGAAGAGTTTGCTAAATATATTACACTAAATGCACCTATATTAAGCAACTGGGAAGAGCTATTTAAAGAAGATTTAAAAGATACCTATGGAGAAGAGGTTGTTAAATTAGAGCATTTAGAAGGAGATTTATATCAAGCTTATGTAAATAAGGATGGTTCAGAAGTTCCATTTGTTGTAGTTTCAGCAAGAACAGGTTATTTCCATGGATAAAGCATATTTATTATAATAAAGAAAGATATCTCATAGATTGTAAAAACATTTATGAGATATCTTTTATTAATATGTATATTATTCAACTATTAAGTAAGATAATTATAAGCTTAGAAGTAATGAGTGAAGCTCTTTAACATCTTTTACAATATAATTTGCACCACTGTTAGATAGTTCATCATATGAGCCATATCCATGTAAAACTCCAATAGATTCAATGTTTAAAGCTTTTGCACCAATAACATCATGCTCTCTATCACCAATCATGATTATTTCTGAAACTTCAGTTATACCTTGTTGCTCTAAGGCATAGCTAATTACATCAGCTTTTTTTGTTCTAGTATTATCAAGATTACTTCCTGCAATAAAATCAAAATATTTTTTAAGATTAAAATGCTCAAGGATTTTTTCAGCAAAAACTGTTGGTTTAGAAGTAGCTATTATTAAAGATTTATTTTTTTCTTTTAACGAGATAAGCATATCTTCAAAGTTTTCATAAACTGTATTTTCATAAAGTCCTTTAGTTGAAAAATACTCTCTGTAGTAAGTGATAGCATTTAATGCATCTTCTTCAGTAAAGTTATAAAAATTCATAAATGAATCCTTTAATGGAGGTCCTATAAATTTGCAAAGTTCATTTAAGTCTTCTACTTCAATATCGAATTTATTTAATGCGTATTGAACTGATTTTGTTATTCCTATCATTGGATCTGTAACAGTTCCATCTAAGTCAAATAAAATATATTTTTTTATGATAATCATCCCCCTAAAAAAATTGATGGTTAATAATTTAGTATAAGTTTACCACAGGTAGATAGAGTTTTTAAGGAGACATTTATTTGCTTTGGTAAAAATTTCTTTATATAAACTTATTTTTATGTATAATTAAATCTGAAGGTATTTTGGGAGATAGTATTATTGAGAATTTATGTACGAAGAAAAAAGTACATGATTAATGAGAATTATAAATATAGGGGAACAGTGGAGGCGATTTTATGATTTGTCCAGAATGCAATTCAAAATTTAAGTTAAGAAATAGAATAAAATCAATGGTAAGAAAATACGGGAAAATAGAGTGTAGCAAATGTAAAAGCATATTTAGGGAAGAAAGAAATTTAGGAACCGTAAACACTTCAATATCTATGGGATTGATAGTGCTTTTATGCAATAGCATAAATTTATTGATAGGTGGATTATTAAAGAATAAATTTGTAGCTATTTCAATAGCTATATTTGCAGCATTAATAGTAGTTCCACCTGTTATGTTTTTAGCACAAAGTTGGACTAACTATAAAAAGATTGAGGAGTAGTACAGGATTTATATAAATGTAAATTTTAAAGTGTTTAATGCAAATGAGTTAATAAGTAAATATATGAAATAAGAGTATGGGTTAAAGGAATTGCTAAATAATTAAATTATTATAGAGGAAAGCACTATCATTTTTATGATATGTGCTTTTTCTTTTTGCTAGAGATTATTATTTTTTAATAAATAAATAGTTAAAATTTATAAGAAAAATATTTTTACAAATAAATTAAAAAAATAATAAAAAATCTGTAAAATAGATAAATTCTATCATATGTAATTAGTGAGGGCATTTTTAAATAGTGAATGCCATTTAAATAAATAGATTTAAATTAATTAATAAAAGGGGAGAGTGTAATATGAAAAATAAAAAATGGGTTAATAAGGTAATAACAGGGGAGGTTAGATTCTCGTATGTAAATATTTTTGAACCTAGGTCTATTAATGGTGAAAATGAGAAGTATAGTTTATCTCTTATAATTCCAAAGTCTGATGAAAAGACAATACTTGAAATTGAAGAAGCTATTTTTGCATCGGAAGAAAATGGAAGAAAAAGGTTTGGACTTATAGAATCTAAAAAGTTAAGAACACCTTTAAGAGATGGTGATGTGGAAAAGCCAGGTAATCCTGTGTATAAAAATAGCTTTTTTATAAATGCAAAAAGCACTATAAAACCACAGATTGTTGATATTAATATAGATGAAATTAAAGATAAAGCTGAAGTCTATAGTGGATGTTATGGAAGAGTTAGTTTATCTTTTTATCCATATCAATTTAATAATAATGCAGGTGTAGCTTGTAGTTTAGGTAATGTCCAAAAGTTATCTGATGGTGAGCGATTAGATTTAAGTACTACTGCAAAAGATGATTTTCAAGCCTATGATGTAGATGGATTTTTTAGTTAGGGGGAAGAGGTAGTATGAGAATTTTATCTATAGATATAGAAACCTATTCTGATGTTGATTTAATAAAAAGTGGTGTATATCCTTACACCGCTTCTTCAAATTTTGAGATTCTTTTATTTGCGTATGCCTTTGATGATGAAGAGGTAAAGATAATAGATTTAGCTAATGATGAAAAGATACCTACGAATATATTAGAGGCTATTGAAGATAAAAATATAATCAAAACTGCCTTTAATGCAAACTTTGAAAGAGTATGTTTAGGTAGATTTCTTAATAAGAGTTTATCATCTAAGTCTTGGAGGTGTACAGCGGTACATGCACTTTCTTTAGGTTTACCATCATCTTTAGAAGCAGTAGCAGAAATGCTAAATTTAGAGCAACAAAAGATGAAGGAGGGGAAAGCGCTTATAAAATATTTTTCAGTTCCTTGTACTATTAGAAATGATAAAAGTCAGTATAGCCTTGAAGGGCAGATAGGTAAATTAATGAGAAATTATCCTAAGGATTCTTTAGAAAAGTGGGAGCTTTTTAAGAAATACTGTATTAAGGATGTAGAAGTTGAGAGAGCTATAAGAAAGAAGCTTGAAAGATTTCCTGTTATAGAAAATGAACATAAGCTTTATGTTTTAGACCAAGAGATTAATGATAGAGGTATTTATATAGATATGGAGCTTGTTACTAAAGCTATAAGCTGTGATGAGCTTTATAAAAATAAGTCCTTGAATGAAGCTAAGAATATTACTGGACTTAGTAATCCTAATTCAGTTACTCAGCTTAAAAAGTGGTTATATGAAAAGGGAATTGAAATAAAGTCATTATCAAAAGTTAATATAAAAAAGATATTAGAAGATTGCGATGATGATGTAAGAGAATTATTAGAACTTAGACTAAAGTTATCAAAGACCTCTGTTAGAAAATATGAAGCTATACAAAGAGCTGTATCTAAAGATTTTAGAGTTAGAGGATTGTTTAAGTTTTATGGTGCAAATAGAACTGGAAGATGGGCAGGGAAGCTTGTTCAGGTTCATAATCTTCCTCAAAATCATTTAGAAGATATGGATTCAGCTCGTAATTTAGTCAAAGAAGGAGACTTTTTAAAATTAGAAGATAAATTTAATAATATACCACAATTATTATCAGAGCTAATCAGAAGTGCATTTATCCCAAAGAAGAGTGCTAGATTTATTATTGCTGACTTCTCTGCTATAGAAGCGAGAATACTTGCATATATTGCAGATGAAAAGTGGAGAATTGATGTATTTAAATCACATGGAAAGATATATGAAGCTAGTGCTAGTAAGCTTTTCAAAGTACCTATAGAGATGATAACTAAAGAGTCGAATCTTAGAGTAAAGGGTAAAGTTGCAGAATTAGCTCTTGGATACGGGGGAGGAGTAGGAGCACTTAAAGCTATGGGAGCTCTTGAGATGGGAATTGAAGAAGATGAACTTCAAGACCTGGTAAATAAATGGAGATTGTCAAACTCTAATATAGGTAGACTGTGGTGGGCCATACATAAAGCTGCTATAAATGCTTTAAAGACTAGAGAAGTCAATATAGTTGGGTATATAAAAATATATTATCAAGGGGACATAATGTTTATTACATTGCCTAGTGGTAGAAAACTATCATATGTTAAACCGAGAATAGAAAAGAATAAATATGGTGGAGATTCAATTACATACGAAGGAGTTAGTGCAGCTAAAAAGTGGGAAAGAATCGAAACATATGGGCCAAAGCTTGTAGAAAACATAGTACAAGCAATAGCAAGAGATATACTTGGTGAAGCTATGATTAGATTAAGAGATAAAGGCTATGACATAGTAATGCATGTCCATGATGAAATAATAATAGAAGCAAAAGAAGGACAAGGTTCCTTAGAAGAAGTTATAAAAATAATGACAGAAACTCCTATCTGGGCAAGAGGACTACCACTTGATGCAGAAGGTTTTGAAAGTAAATATTACAAAAAGTAAAGAGAGGATTGATTGTTTATGATTATAGCTATTGGTAATTCAAGAAGAGATAAAGTTTTTAAGAATGTAGATATAACTTGGGAGCAGTTTTTGAATAAAGTGTCTAAGACAATAAGAACTGTTGAAACTGTAGGTGAATATGGCAAAATGAATAAGGCTAAGAAGGATGATATAAAAGACGTTGGAGGCTTCGTAGGAGGAAAGCTTAAAGATGGTAGACGTAGCAAAGATTCTGTTGAGTTTAGGTCTATGTTAACCCTTGATTTAGATTATGCAGAAAATGATTTATGGGAGCAAGTAACAAAAAGATTTAAGTTTGCCTGTTGCATTTATTCAACTCATAAGCATAAAAGAGACAAGCATAGATTACGACTTATAATACCTTTAAGTAGAAATGTAAATGCTGATGAATATACAGCAATAGGGAGACTTATAGCTTCAGATATTGGAATAGAGCAATTTGATGATTCAACATACGAACCAGCAAGACTTATGTATTGGCCATCAACATCTAGTAATGGTGAGTTTATATTTGAAAAGCAGGATGGAGAGTTTTTAAATCCAGATTCTATACTTTCAAGATATGAAGATTATAGAGATAGCAGTAAATGGCCCATATCATCAAGACAAAATAAAGTAATCAAAAATAACATTTCACACCAAATGCAGGCTTTAGCCAAACAATCAAATCCATTAGAAAAAGAAGGCTTGATAGGTGCTTTCTGTAGAGCATATACTATGGAAGAAGCCATCGATAAATTTTTAAACCATATCTATAAACCAAGTCTAATAAAAGGCAGATATGACTATATTGAAGCAGACTCAACATCAGGCTTAGTCATTTATGAAGATAAATTTGCCTATTCACATCATGCCACAGATAAGGCTGCAAATGTTCTTTGTAACGCCTTTGATCTAGTAAGAATCCACAAGTTTTCAGAGTTAGATGCAAATATTGATGAAGATACAAGAACTTCAAGATTACCTTCATTTAAAGCAATGCGTAAATTTTGTACTAAAGATGAATTAGTACAAAAACAAATTACTAATGAAAAGATGAAAGATATAGGACAAGAGTTTGGAGAGCTTGAAGATAATGATAATAAACTAGAAATTGATTTAACAGGTGAGATAAAAGATACGTTAAATAATATAGTTAAAATATTAAGAAATGATAAAAACTTACATGGAATAGCTTATAACAAACATAAAGATATGTTGGATGTAAAAGGTAAATTACCTTGGATTAGATTAAAGGAGGGGTGGAACGATTCAGATTTAGCTTCATTAAAAATATATTTAGAAAAAAAATATAATATATGGTCTCCAGCAAAATTAAAAGATGCTTTATTAGCTGTAGCAACAGAAAGAGCATTTCATCCTGTAATAGATTATTTAGAAGATTTAGAAGAGTGGGATGGAAAAGAAAGATTAGAAACACTATTAATAAAATATTTAGGGGCAGAGGACAATGCCTATACGAGGGAAGTTACTAGAAAAACATTAGTTGCAGCTATTGCTAGAGTGTACGAACCAGGAGTTAAATTTGATTCTGTACTTATTTTAAATGGTAAACAAGGAATGGGAAAAAGCACATTATTCTCAAAGCTTGGTGGTAAGTGGTTTTCTGATAATTTAACTTTAGAAGATATGAAAGATAAAACAGCTGCCGAGAAATTACAAGGTTTTTGGATTATGGAGCTTGGAGAACTAGCTGGTATGAGAAAAGCTGAAGTTGAAAATGTAAAATCATTTATAACAAGAACAGATGATAAATATAGAGCAAGTTATGGAGTAAATGTAGAAAGCCATCCAAGACAATGCATTATTGTAGGTACTACAAATAATAAAGGAGGTTTTTTACGAGATGTTACTGGTAATCGTAGATTTTGGCCAGTTACAGTGGATCCAGATAAAGCGTTAAGTTCACCTTGGGACTTAGAAGATGTAGATAAAATATGGGCTGAAGCTTTATATGTTTATAAACAAGGAGAGGAACTATATCTAAAAGGAGAGGTGTTAGAAATAGCATCTAAAGAACAAAGTGAAGCTATGGAAAGTGACGATAGAGAGGGGCTTGTGAGAGAGTATTTAAATAAACTACTTCCTAATAATTGGAGTAGTATGAACTTATATGAAAGAAGGAAATTTCTTAATGGAGATGACTTGGTAGGAGGCCAAGTTGGAACGGAAAAACGAAAAGCTGTTTGTTCCATGGAAATATGGTGTGAATGCTTTGGAAAAGATGCGTCCAGTCTTAAAAAATCAGATTCATATGAGATAACAGCAATAATGTCTAAGATAGAAGGTTGGGAACTTTATTCAGGGAATAAAACCAATACTATGAGATTTCCTATATATAATAAACAAAGAGCATTTGTAAGAGTGGAATGAGCATAGGAATGAGGTAGGAATGAGTTTAAAAATAAAAAAATATAAATATAAGAAAGTTAATAAGCCAAAGAAAAATTGGAATGAGCGGAATGAGAATTACGGTTATTCCAGTTATCATTCCTATGTAAACAAATGATATTACTAGTTTATAGCCTTTTGGAATGAGTGGAATGAGAATTATATATGAATTAAAAAATATATGATACTAGTAAATATGCATACACGTACATACACTTAGGAGTTTTAAAGTAGTTTATTCAATAACTCATTCCACTTGTTTTCTGAATTAGAAAGCTTAGTGCTTAAGAGGATTAGAATTAATTCATAATAAGTAAAACTATAAAAATTAATAGACAAAATATTCTGAACATAAATGGTAAAAATAAACATTAATGTGGTAAAATATAGAAGGAGGTGTAAATTTATATGGAATTTAGAGTTTATGAGATTTCGGTTAAGAATTATCTGTTAAAAAATATAGATAAAAATAATATGTTTGAAGTTATATCAGAAGTTATAGATTCAACTCTAAGCAGAAATAAAGAGTTTTTAGAGTTTCATAATAAAAATTGTTACAAAAATTATTGTAATAATGGATTTTATCCATTAGAAACTGATGGAATTTATAAAGAAGACAATATATATACATTTCAAATAAGAACTATAGATGAAGATTTAGCAAAATATCTTATTAAAAATTTAGCTAATACTTCAACTAAATTTATTAAAGTGTTAAAGACTGATATTAAAATCATAAGTAGAAAGCATATAGATAAGGTATTTTCAATTACTCCGATAGTTATTAAAGATAGTACTGGCTATTGGAAAGGAAATATTAGCTTAGATGAATTTGAAAATAGGATTAAGACTAACTTGATAAAAAAATATAATAGCTTTACTGGTGATAAGATAGATGAAGATTTTGAGTTTTACACAAGATTTGAGTTTAAAAATAATAAGCCAATAGCAGTTAACTATAAAAATATTAAGTTACTAGGCGATAAGATTCAACTGAATATTGCAGATGATGAAATATCTCAAACTATAGCCTATATGGCTTTGGGAACAGGTTTAGGTGAGAATAATTCTAGGGGAGCTGGATTTGTAGGATTTAGGTGGTTATAGGGAGGTGAAATATTGTTAAAGGAAAGTTTAGAAGTTTTTAAAGAGCAACTAGATAAACATGGAGATAAACTCATATTAGATAATTATACTCCTGCAGATGGAACTTATCTGATAATAGGAACTGATAAAGATGAATTTTATATTAAAGATGAACCTATAGAAGTTAAATTTGATAAAAAAAATAGAAAACTTAATTTGTCAGAAGTTAAGTTAAAGAATATAAGAATATATGATTACAACAGTACTCTAATTACAATGAATAAGCCAATTGACGGTAAAAAGATAATACACAGTAATAATTATTTATCATTTTTTATAAAGAAAGATAAGTTTCCTACAGCAAATGATAAAGATAAAAAGCTTACTAATGAAATAATAGATGGATATTATGAGATATTAGCTAATCCATATCTAAAATATAAGTCAGGAAAACCTAAAGAGATATATAAAGAAGTCGAAGAAGAAATTGGTGAAGTAAATATTGAGTTACTTAATAAGATAAAGGAATGGATAAAAGAAAATATTTTTGACTTAGGAAGTGAATATCCAGGTAAAGATTATTTAAAAATATTTTTTGAATATCCAATAGAAGATTATCAAAGAGAAAACAAAAGATATATAATTCCTAATATCTATAATAAAAATGATTATAATGAGAAAATAGAAAACGTTTTATATGGATTACCTAATGATAATATGGGATTAAATTCAAAAAAACCTTATTTAGAAAATAAGACTAGAAAGGTAAAAGTTCCTTACCTCATTGATAGTAATGAAGTTTTATTACAAAAAAAGTTTTTTGATTATCTAATGAATTTCACGGCAGAAGGAAAACTTAATGTGTACATTGATGATGAAGAAATTGATCCTAAGAAGAATGGAGAGCTTCCAGACCAAGGATTTACTGGTAGTTTCTTTAGAATAAAAAAAGGAATGGAATTAGAAATTCAAAATTATGATAAGATAGTTGGATATTCTGATGTTTTAAATAAAGAATTAGTATTTGAAAACGTATTAGGAGTAAAGGAATCAGCAGATGATGGTTTTGAATATGGATCATTTAGAAAGAAAGTAGATATTCAAAAAATACTTGATAATATATTCTTTTCAAAATTCTTAATAAACAATTATTTTACTGATGCTGGAGATATATCAATAAAAGATAATAATCAAAAGAAAAATTTATTGATATCAAGAGAAGCTATTTTTAATTGGTTATATAAGGATGGATTAAAGGAAAATAAAAAATCAAATGAAATAGGATATTTATTAGGTAAGGTATCTGTAAGTTTAGTAAAAGGGTCAATAGAAAATGGCTATATACAAAAAGCGAGCAAACAGTTTAATTTAAGATGTGCGTTTAAAGGATATTTTGAGGGAGGAAAGAGTATGGTAGATATAATCAAGGTTGTGAAAGATAATTTAAGAAATAAGGTAAATGCTGAAAAAGTTACTGAAAGCATTTCTGAAGATAATGAATACTATTTTGCAATAGGTCAATTAGTAAGTTATTTTATATCAAAGAGTAAAGGTCTTAAGAGACCATACCATTTAGTAAGGCCATTTATTAATACAAATAATAATGAAGTAATAAAAAATAACTTAAGTAAGTTATATAAAAAGTATAGCTATGATCCTAAATTATATTCACTAAGGTTTAGAAATTTATATGCTATGGTTTTATCTTATACACCTGAAAATAAGGTAAATCAAGATATGATTATGGCAGGATTTCTGCACAGTAGTTTAATTTATGAAAGTAATGAAGATGAGATAATTGAGAATATGGAGGTTCAAGGTAATGAATAAGAGAGTATATGGAGTAATTGGAATATCATCAAAGATGGCTAATTGGAATGCTGATTTTACAGGATATCCAAAAACAACATCTAATGGAGAGGTTTTTGGAAGTGATAAAGCTTTAAAATATCCTATGAAAAAGATGTGGGATGAGAATGGAGAAAAAGTTCTTTATATAAAATCTATGAAATTAAGCCAAAAGGAAGATAAGAAAAAAGGCATGGTAGAATCAATATTAGTACCAAGAACTTTAAAAGAAAGATATGAACAAATATTTTCGGTAGAAGATTTAAAGAAGACAAAAGATACAGCAGAAGTATTAAAAAATTTATTTAACTCTATAGATATAAAAAACTTTGGGGCAACATTTGCTGAAGAAGGAAATAATATATCAATTACAGGAGCTATACAAATAGGGCAAGGATTAAATAAGTATGAAGATACAGCAGCAGATGAGCAGCAAATATTATCACCATTTAGAGATGGAAAAGACTTAGAGAAGAAGCAAAAGAAAGACGAAGATGCAGAAGAAGCGAAAAATTCAACTCTTGGAACAAAGATTGTAAGTACAGAAGCTCATTATTTCTATCCATTTTCAATAAATCCATTAGCATATAAAGAATATAAGGAGCTAGGAGTAACTGAAGGTTATACTGAAGATGATTATAAGAAGTTTAAGAATGCTGCTTTGGTATCAGCTACATCATATGCAACTAATGCCAAGATAGGCTGTGAAAATGAATTTGCATTATTCGTAGAAACAGAACAAGACTTATATTTACCTAACCTTTCTCAATATGTAAAGTTTGAAAAAGGTGATAATAAGGATATTATAGAAGTTAAATGTGGAGAACTTTTAGGTAAGTTAGGTAATAAAATTAAAAGTATTGAAGTTTATTATAATCCATATACAACAGAAATTGAATCAGATATTGAAGGAGCTAAGCTTTTAGATATATTTACACAAACAGAGGTATAAGATATGAAGGTTCTAAAATTTAGATTATATGGAGATAATGCTTTCTTTAAAAAGCCAGATGTAAATACTTATTTATATTTTACTTATTCCAATATTCATAAAGTAGCTTTACTTGGAATATTAGGAGCAATAGTAGGATATAAAGGCTATAACCAAATGAGTAAAACTGATAAATATCCTGAATTTTATGAAAAGCTAAAAGATATAAAAGTTGCCATAGAACCTGAAGAAGGTTCGAGAGGAGATTTTTCTAAGAAGATTCAAATATTTAATAATTCAGTTGGATATGCATCACAGGAGCAAGGTGGAAACTTAATAATAAAAGAGCAATGGCTTGAAAAACCCTCTTGGAATATATATGTCTTGGTAGACTCAAAAGATACTGAAAAAATTTGCGATTATATAACAAATTATAAAAGTATATTTATACCGTACTTAGGCAAAAACGACCATATAGCTAATATAGATGAAATAGAGATATATGAATCAGAAAAAGCTGCTGATGAAATAGAAAGTATAGATTCTTTATGTCCTAAATCTTATGTGAATTTTGGTGATAGTGTAGCTGATATGAATTATATGCCATATAAGTACAAAGAAAATTTACCTATAAGACTTAATGAAAAAACTAATATGTATGAATATGAAACATTTATATATACCAATATGGAAATTTACGATATAAATACAGATGAAATTTATACTGTAGGTAATAAAAATATAGCATTTTTCTAAGGAGGGGTTAACCCTCCTTACATTATATGAGGTGATATATGGAATATTTAGATAAGAGAGAAATTATAGATTTCAGCGAAATAGTAAATAGTAAATATAACTTTTATGCTCATAAAAAATCAGTAGGAAATAAATATGAGTATGAAAAATTAATAAATCATATAGATTTATCTAATAAATATTTCTTTAAGATTTATGATGCAAAAAATTTAGATACTATACTCAAAAATTTTGAAGAAAAATTTTTAAGAACTGTAAGTATAGAAGGAAAAGAATTATTTAGAAAATTATTGGTGAATATAGTTAACTTCCATGATGTAGGTAAAATAAACCCCATATTCCAAAAAGATAAAATGGATAATGAACTTTTTGAAACAGATAATTTTAAGAACATAAAAAGTAAACATTCAATAATTTCATCAGTAATTTATATTGATTATTTTTTAGATGAAGTAGAAAGTTTACAAGGCAAAAGCAAAAAAATGCTAAGGAAACTTTTATACTTGAACGCTTATTTAATATCAAAACATCATGGTGATTTAAGTCAATTTGAAAAATTTATAGCTAGCTTTAATAAAGATGGAGAAGATTATGGTGATGCTAATAAAGCTATATCAGTATTAAACGAATCTTACAAAGATGTATTGTGTAATGAGTTTTCTTTAAATAGTACTAAAGCATGGAATATAGGAGATGCTGCATTAAAATATTTAAAAAAACTAGATAAAGAAGATTCAATATATCTATATACTTATGGACGATTAGTATTTTCCATACTTTTAGCCTGTGACTTTTACTCAACATCTGAATTTATGAGTGGAGTAGTTGTATATGATTTTGGAGAAATATCAGCCATAAATGAGTTTTATGATGTTTATAAAGATACAAAAATTTATAAGCGTATAAGAAAATATGAAAAAAGTAATTATGGTAAAAGAAAAGACTTTTCAGATGAAAAAAATATAAACGTATTAAGGACAGAGATGTTTTTAGATGCAGAAAAAATTTTAAATGAAAATAAAGATGGAGAAATATTTTATCTAGAAGCCCCAACCGGTGGAGGGAAGAGTAATATTTCTACTAATTTAAGTTTTAAGTTAATAGAAAATAATAATAGCTTAAAAAAGATATATTATGTTTCACCATTTAATACTTTGGTAGAGCAAAATCAAGCTAATTTAAGTAAAATTTTTGGAGATAAAAAAGAAGTTTTAAATAAGATAGCTGTTATCAATTCTGTTACAGCTATAAAGATGGAAGAATTAAAGGAGGATAATATCTTAGATGAAGAAGAATTTAAAAAATATGATGAAGCATTATTAAATAGGCAGTTTTTGAATTATCCATTTATTTTAATAACTCATGTTGGGATCTTTAATACAATGTTTAATAATGATAAAAAATCGATATTTTCATTTCATCAACTTGCCAATAGTGTAATTGTATTAGATGAAATTCAAAGCTATAAGCTAGAAATATGGACAGAGATAATATCATTCTTAAAAGTATTTTCAAAGTTATTAAATATAAAAGTAATTATAATGTCAGCAACATTACCTAATTTAGATTTATTAACTGAAATAAAAGGTCAAACAGTAAATTTAATAGAAAATAGAGAAAAATATTTTACTAATCCACTTTTTAAAAATAGGGTAGAGGTGAATTATAATCTTATAGATAAGGAGAGAGAAGAACTTTTAGAGCATATAACAATTCAGGGTAAAAGTAAAAAGAAAATCTTAATGGAATTTATAAAGAAAAAAACTGCATATGAATTTTATAAAGAGTTAATAGATAGAAATTTAGAAGCTAAGGTGCTTTTACTTACAGGGGATGATAACTCAATAGATAGAGCAAAAATATTAAAAGAAGTAAAAGATAAGGATTTAAATCATAATGGAGTAATACTAGTTGCAACTCAAGTTATTGAAGCTGGAGTAGATATTGATATGGATATAGGGTATAAGGATATTTCTAAATTAGATGGTGATGAACAATTTATGGGTAGAATAAATCGTTCATGTCTAGATAAAGGAATAGTATATTTCTTTAATTTAGATGAGGCAGAAAGTATTTATAGAGGGGATTTTAGAGCAGAGAAAAAATATTCGCTTATAAATGAGTGGGTTAAAGAGATATTAATATCGAAAAATTTTAATAAGTATTATGAGAAGATACTTATAGGATTAAAAGAAAACTATAATGATTCAACAAGAGAAAATCTAAATACTGAAAGATTTTTTAAAGAAGATGTAGGTGGTCTAAAGTTTTCACAGGTAGCAGAAAAAATGAAATTAATTGATGATACTATGGAAAGACAGTCAGTTTATCTTGCAAGAGAAATTCCATTAGAAAATGGAGAGGTTTTAGATGGTAAAGATATATGGAATCAGTATATAGAGTTATTAAGAGATAATAAAATGAAATATTCAGAAAAAGAAGTGAAACTATCAGATGTTAGGGCTAAGATGAATAACTTTATATATGAGGTACAAAAAAATAACAATATAATGCCAAATGAGATTGTTGGAGATCTTTATTATCTTGAAGATGGTGAAAGTTACTTCAAAGATGGCAAGGTAGATAAAGAAAAATTAATAACTGGAATAGGGGATTTTATATAGATATTTACCAAGTGAAATTATATAGTTATGAGGGTAGATATTAGGATTTGTATAGAGTTTAGAATAAAAAAACTTAAGTTTTTAAATATTGATTGCTGCTTGGTAAAAAATTAAAGATGCTAGATATAGCAATAAGCTAAGTTGATTAAAATATATAGAAACTTTGAATTTTCTATGGATTAACAATAACAAGAGTTGTATTTAAATTTTGTCTTACGACCACCAATTTCAATTTGTCGTCCGATTAACAATAACAAGAGTTGTATTTAAATAACATATTAAGTGCTAAATTTTTATAACGGTTAAAGATTAACAATAACAAGAGTTGTATTTAAATAAAGATAAGTAAACACTATCTTCAAGTAATGTATGATTAACAATAACAAGAGTTGTATTTAAATCCATCTCTGCCTACTCCTACCATTTATTACCAAACAGATTAACAATAACAAGAGTTGTATTTAAATTAAGTTTATTAGGTGGAGGATTAGGATCTTGAACAAGATTAACAATAACAAGAGTTGTATCTAAATAGATATAAATTAAGAATAAATGTATTTAAAGAAAGTATATATGTATATAATAAGAATAAGTTGATAAAAATGTAGATAGAGCGTAAAATTAAGTTATAAAAAGTGTTGTGAGGTAACATTAAATGGAACGTAAAGTTTTAAAATGGTTAATAAATTGGAAGAATAGTTCTAATAGAAAGCCTTTAATTTTACAAGGGGCAAGGCAGGTTGGAAAGACGTATTCTGCATTAACCTTTGGAAAAGAGTATTATGATTCAGTAGTATATTTTAACTTTGAAAATAATAGAGAACTAATAAAAATATTTGAAAGAGATTTAGATCCTGAAAGAATAGTAAGAGAGCTTTCTATTAATGCTGGAAAAAGTATATTTAAAGAGAAAACTTTAATATTTTTTGATGAAATACAGGCATGTGAAAGAGCATTGACGTCATTAAAATATTTTAATGAAAATGCAAATGAATATCATATAATTGCTGCTGGAAGTTTACTTGGAGTTGCTGTGAATAGAGAGCAGTATTCATTTCCAGTAGGAAAAGTTGATTTAAAAACTTTATATCCGCTTGATTTTGAAGAGTTTTTAATGGCTATGAATGAAAAAGATTTAATTAATATTATAAAAGAATGTTTTAATAATGATACAGAATTATCTTTGCATAATAAGGCTATGGATATATATAGAGAGTACTTAGTAATAGGTGGAATGCCTGCTGTAGTTAAGGAGTATATTGAAAAGAAGGATTTTGATTTTGTTCTGGCAACTCAGAAAGGTATAAATGATTCATATGTTGCAGATATGGCTAAATATGCAACACCAAATGAAACCACTAGAATAATGGCTACATTTAATAGTATTCCAGCTCAATTAGCTAAGGAAAATAAAAAATTTCAATACAAGGTTATAAAATCAGGAGCTAGAGCTCATGAGTATGAAACACCTGTAGAATGGTTAAAATCTTCTGGAGTAATATTAAAATGTATAAAATGTAATGAAGGAAAATTACCTTTATCAGCATATAGTGACTTTAATTCATTTAAAGTATATATGACTGACACAGGATTACTTTGCTCTAAATTTGGAATACCGGCCAATGCTGTTTTGTCAGAAGGAGTAGTGTTTAATGATTTTAAAGGTACATTAACTGAAAATTATGTATGCTTTACGTTGAATGCTAATGGATATATACCTTATTATTGGGAATCTAAAGGAAGTGCAGAAGTAGATTTTTTAATTCAAGATAAAGATGGAAACATAATACCTATAGAAGTAAAAGCAGCAGAACATGTAAGAGCAAAGAGTTTACAACAGTTTATAAAAAAATATCAGCCTAAATATGCAATAAGAGTATCTGCTAAAAACTTTGGCTTTGAAAATGGAATCAAGTCAGTTCCACTTTATGCAGCATTTTTAATTTAGATATTTTATGTTAATAGTATTTGAGAATAAATATAAATTAGAGCCAATAAAATCAATAGTTTTATTGGCTCTAATTTATTTTAATAAGGTGATTATATATGCAATTTCGTGGAAATCATTATAGATAAGAGGCATGTACAAAAAATGATTTAGGAGATTTGGTGGAATGAAAGTTAATGGTACATTAATAAATTACTATTTTCATTGTAGAAGGCAATGTTATTTACATGGTAATAGATTGAATCTAGAAGATAATAGTGAAATTGTAAAGATAGGTAAAGCTATGCATGAAGAGAAAGCTACAAGTGAAAATTCTGAGATATCTATAGACAACATAAAAATAGATAAGTTAACTAAAGAATATTTAACTGAAGTAAAAAAATCTGATGCTGATGTAGAAGCTGCGAAATGGCAGTTATTATATTATTTAAAGGTATTAAAGGATAAAGGGATTGTAAGAAGAGGTAAATTAGAATGTATTGAAAAAAATAAAAGCGATAATAAGATATTATATTTTGAATTAACAAATGAAATAGAGAGAGAGTTATTGAATTATATTGAAGATATAGACAAATTGCTGACAGGTGGTAAAGTTCCAAAAGTATTAAATTCAGCAAAATGTAAGAAATGTGCTTATTATGAATATTGCTATATTTAAGGAGGAGATATGGGGAGTACTAGATATATAACATCTATGGGGGAGTTAACAAGAAAAGATAATTCTTTATGCTTCAGAAAGAATGGTAAAAATGTTTATATACCAATTGAAAATACAAAGGAAATATATTGTTTAAATGAAGTAAGTATAAATACGAAATTACTAGATTTTTTAGCTAGCAATAATATAGTAGTACATTTTTTTAATTATCACCAGGGATATAGTGGAACATATTATCCAAGAAATCAATATAATAGCGGGAAATTATTGGTAAAACAAGTTAGGAAATTTGATGAAGATAGATTATATGCTGCAAAAGCAATAGTAAGAGGGATAGGAATAAATATAAGTGAAGTTCTTTATCATTATTATAAACATAATAAGAAAGAAGTAAAGGAAACAATAGATTGGATAAGGAAAGAGTTTTTATTAGCTGTGGAAAAGAGTGAAAATATTAATCAATTAATGTCTGTTGAAGGTGAGGTATGGCAGAGATTTTATTCAGATTTTAAATTATTTTTACCTGAAGATTTTATAATGAATAAGAGGGTGAAAAGACCACCAGATAACCCTATAAATGCAATGATATCCTTTGGAAATACGTTGCTATATACTAAGACAATCTCATCTATATATCGAACACATCTAGATCAAAGAATAAGTTTTCTACATGAACCATCAGAAGGAAGATTTTCATTAAGTTTAGATATAAGTGAAGTTTTTAAACCTGTAATAGTTTATAAAACAATATTTGATTTAATTAATAATAGAAAAATTCAAGTAGATAAACACTTTGAAAAGAAGGTTAACTATTGTTTGTTGAACGAAGAAGGTAGAAAAATATTTATAGAAGCTTTTGAGGGAAGATTAGAATCTGTATTTAAGCATCCAAAATTAAAACGAAATATTAGCTATAGGACGGCGATAAAGCTTGATTGCTATAAATTAATAAAATGGATATTGGAAGATAAAGAATTTATTCCTTTCAGTATTAAGGAGGGAATGTAATGTCTAAAAAAGTAAATTATAATTATGCTTTTGTATTTTATGATGTAAAAGAAGAAAGAGTAAATAAAGTTTTTAAAGTATGTAAAAAATATTTATCACATTTTCAAAAATCGGTTTTTAGAGGAGAAATGACACCTTCTAAATTAATAAGATTGAAAAAAGATTTAGATAGAGTTACCGATAAAAATGAAGATTTCATATGTATAATTAAACTTCTAAATGATAATGTATTTGATGAAGAAGTATTTGGTGGAAAATCAATTGTAACAGGTGAGGATTTAATAATATAAAGTATCTAAAGAAATAATTTTACCAAGTGGAACATTATAAAAATATGTTATTAACTAGGAGTAATTCTAGCTTTACAGTAATAATTAATCACTAATGTAAAAAGTAATTAACGGTTGGTAAAAATTTTGTATAAGTAGTAGTTGTAAGCACTTAGCAGTATTGGTAAAATTATAAGTAGGTATTTTACTTTGGATTAACCTTAACAAGAGTTGTATTTAAATTATTTTTTATAAACTGATATATTTAACCCAAACATTGATTAACCTTAACAAGAGTTGTATTTAAATAAAGATAGAGAGTTTATTATTGTAAGATTTTGTTGCGATTAACCTTAACAAGAGTTGTATTTAAATAGACGCTATGGATTATTGCGATATTTATGGTGGTAGATTAACCTTAACAAGAGTTGTATTTAAATATCTTTTCATACAGTTTCTTCATACTTAACTCATGATTAACCTTAACAAGAGTTGTATTTAAATAGTAACGAGTATAATTATCCAAGAAAAAATTATATGATTAACCTTAACAAGAGTTGTATTTAAATTTGTTCCAACATACACATGATTTAGATAAATCTCTGGATTAACCTTAACAAGAGTTGTATTTAAATTTGTTAGTTACAGAATAATCTCCAATTCTTACTCCGATTAACCTTAACAAGAGTTGTATTTAAATGAGTTAATAAGGGCTTTAATAAGAAACGATAAAGAGATTAACCTTAACAAGAGTTGTATTTAAATTTAATAATTCCTTCCAACGCTCCAGTATAATCACCCGATTAACCTTAACAATAGTTGTATTTAAATGAAAGATTTAGCAGATAAATTACATATCACCAGAGGATTAACCTTAACAAGAGTTGTATTTAAATGATTATGTTGGGGGTGGAAAGTTTTTAAGTGTAGCAGATTAACCTTAACAAGAACTAATAATGAAAACTATGAGATAGCTTCTATAATGGCAAAGATTGAAGGTTGGAAATCATACGATAAAAATAAGACGGGAATGCTTAGATTTCCTATATACAATAAACAAAGAGCTTTTGTAAGAGTAGAAGATTACCAGGAACAAGAATATATAGCTTAAGTATGAATAATAAAAAATAAGTGAATTCATGTGCGCGTACACGCATATACACGCGTATAGGAAAAAAGGGAGCTTGTTCCACTTATTGTTCCATATTATAAGTTATAATATGGTTATTAAAGTATAGTTTTAGCTTATGATAGAATGAATCGTATAATAAGGATAATATTTTTATAGATTTTAGAAAGATAAAATAAATGAATAGATTAATAAAATCAAATAACTATTAAAATATGCAAATTAATCAGTCATAATAAATAAAAATATACCTTTATATTAAAACTATTAATATAAAGGTATATTTTTTAATTTTATTATTTTAAGTCTTAGATTATTTTTTTAAATCTCTGATAGTTTTTTTTGCTTTTAAATAATAAAAAAGTTCAATTTTATCTTCATTATCCCAATCTTCAAACTCCATCAAAATAGGTACTAGCTCAGAAAAATCAATTGAGTTATCTGAAGAGGGAGAATTCGGATCTTCTAATAAGTGATACATTGGTATATTTAATGCTGATGATAATATTTTTAAATTATTAATCGAAGGATTGCTTCTATCATGTTCAATGTCACTTAAAAAAGATATTGATAAATTAGTTAAAGCGGATAACTCTTTTAGACTTAATCGGTTACATTTTCTAAATTTTTTCAATCTTTTTCCCAAACTCATAAAACACCTCATCTAAAATACGTTATTTACGTATTTTTCACATTAGATTATAAATCAAATATTTAAGAAAGTAAATAAATGATAAATAATAGTTTTAAAAAGTAAATAAAATTTAATAATTTTTATTAAAAATTAAAAAAGTAATAAAAAATATGTTTTAAAATAAAATAAATGACAAAAAAATACTTTGATAAAGTAAAAAAACACCAAAAAACTTGATTTTTTACTTTGTTAACGTAAAATATTATTTGGGGGTGAAATTTTGGAAATTGGACGTAAAATTAGAGATATTAGAATTAGTAAAAATATTACTCAAAAGAAATTAGCTGAATTAGCAGGTATATCTAATACATATTTATCTGATATTGAAAGAATGCGAACTAGTCCATCAATAAAAACGCTAGGGAGTATAGCAAACTCGCTTGATAAAAATATAAAAGAATTTCTAGATTAGATTTTTATGTATAATTAAATATTAAAAAATATGTTAGATTGCTTTTAAAACTAGTGGTTAGTTTAACTAAAATATTGAAACAAATATAAAACTTTATTTATAAGTGATGAATTATATTATTTAAATGTATATTAAAAAATATTAGATAATTAGATTTATAAATATCTTATTTTTTATTTGCGAGGAGTGAAACATATAATTTATATAATTTATATTGAAGATGATTTACAGAAGAAGAAAAATATTTATTATAGTGAAGATAAAGAAGAAGCTTATTCAAAATTTAATATTTTATTAAATAAATGTATTATTAAAGCATATGAAAGTATTTTTAGGAATGAGAATAATTATATTTTTCAAAGCAATCATTTTAAATCAATATCTTTAAGTAATAAAGAGAAAATCTTGATTAGAACTAAAGAATATGTAATATATATAAATGACAAAGGAAAAATTGTAGGAGCTGTTTCGTTTGTAAATGATTTCAACCGGACATATATAGAAAGAGTTGTTATGGAGATAATTTAAAAATTAAACTTATAATATATTTATTTTAAAATTTAGTTATTTTTAATAATACGATAATAGAAAGTTATAGAATCTAAAATTATAATATACAAGCTATAGTTTAGTTATTTAAATAATAGAGCAATATAAATCTGAGGATTGTTACTGGGATATAGAGATATATTGAATAGTTTTAATAAATAATTAAATATAGTGAAATAAATTGAGATTATCACATATAAGATTTTAAATAGATTAGGACAAGCAGCTTTAATGAATTTAACAATAAATTACAATTAACAGATTATTATCAAAGGAGATATTCCTAATGTTGAATAAAAATACATAAATCATTTAGATTAGCTATTGAAATAGCATTATATATTAGAGAGTATCAGAGATGATATAGGGATCAAAGTATAATAATGGGAGGGTTTTATGAGTGAAAGGTTATCTATAGAGGAAATAGAATCAGTATTAGATTTAATTCCTTTACAAATAGCTTATAGAAATTTAGAAGGAAAGTATATTTATTGTAATAAAAAGTATGCTAGTCAACTTGGAATAAATGAAAGAGAAAAACTTTATGGTAAAAAGTGTGATGAGATTGATGAAATAATATATAACATTAATAAAATAAAAAAAACAGATGATGAAGTAGTAAAAAGAAAAACAGCTATTGAATATGAAGAAGTTATCTATATAAATAATAAAAAGTATATATTTGAAATTAATAAGGCTCCCATAATAGATAATAATAATGTTAAGGGAATATTAAGTTTAAAAAAGCCAATTTCATATAAAGAAGAATTAGATAAATTAAAAGAAGGTTTCTTCTATAATTTAAAACATGAATTTCGAACACCTATAAATGTGATTATAACAACTATACAACTTTTAGAAAATAAATTAAAAGATTTTAATATAAGTGATTATGAAAATTTATTAATGAAAAGTATTGAAAGAATAAGGATAAATTCTTTGAGGATATTGAAGTTATCAAATAATTTTATAGATTTAACTAGCGCATACAATGGTAATACTATATTTAATTTTCATAATTATGATATTGTAAGTACAGTAGAAGATATATGTTTGGATATAAATAATTGTGGGAGATTTAAAAACTTAAGAATAATATTTGATACTGAAATAGAAGAAAAAATAATATCATTTGACAAGGTAAAATTAGAAAGAATAATAATGAATTTAATTTCCAATTCAATAAAATTTAATTATGGAAATAGAATTATAAATGTCACGATATACTTAAAAGATAATAAAGTAAATATATCTGTTAAAGATAATGGATATGGAATATCAGAAAAAAAATTAGAAACAATTTTTGATGAATTTTCTAATTCCGAAAAAAGGTTAAATAAAGTAAATGAAGGTTGTGGAGTAGGATTAGCTATTGTAAAGCACTTTGTTGAGGCACATAAAGGAAAGATTAATGTTAAAAGTGAGTTAGGAAAAGGTAGTGAATTTATAATTGAAATGCCAGATGTGGTTATTGAAGATTTACAGAAAAATACTTGGTTTACTAAAATACATAATAATAGAGAAGAAAGAATTACTATGGAGCTTTCAGATATATATGAATAATACTATCATACAATAAAATTACGTTTTAAAAGTAAAGTTATTTTAAAATATTAAAAGTTTTTTAGTCAATTTTTATGAAGCATAGTATAGAATTTATGAAGAAGGATGAAAAATTAAAAATAACAATAATAAATTAATAGAATATATAAATAAAGAAGAAGCAGTATCTTCAAAGGTACTTCTATCTTATATTTTAATAAATATATAAAATTAGATATAGCTATATATAACTTATTTAATTAAATTATTTATAATATAAATAAAAATTAACTTAATACTGCTATGGAATAAGTATACAGGTCAATGGGATAAGATATCTAGAATGGCTATAATATCTGATGGATATGTAAAAATGGCTAATTTGGCTAT